>DASWMA010000286.1:0-2959 GCA_036399995.1 Longimicrobium sp.
GTGGTGGGCGCGTGATCGCTGCCCCGGCTGCTCACATCCCCGATGGGCGCACCCTGACTTCGTGCAAGCGTAAGATGCTGGCCGATCGATCTGCTCCGACGAGAGGCCCGAGTCCCCTTCGACCCTCGATCCTGCCCATGAAGCCGACCCTCATCCTCCCCCTGCTGCTCGCCGCGGTCGCCGGCGCCACGCCCGTACGCGCGCAGGAGCTGGCGCTGGCGCACGTGACGGTCGTAGACGTGGAGAGCGGCGAGCTGCGGCGCGACCAGACGGTGGTGATCCGCGGGAACCGGATCGCGTATGCGGGGCCGGCGACGCAGGCGCGCGTCCCGGCGGGGGCGCGGGTGGTGGACGCGCGCGGGCGCTACGTGATCCCCGGCCTGTGGGACATGCACGTGCACACCTCGCGCGAGGGGCGCGCGCGGCACTTCTGGCCGCAGTTCCTGGCGTACGGCGTCACCGGCGTGCGCGAGATGGGGAGCTACCTCGACACGCTGCAGCACTGGCGCGCCGAGGCGAGAAAGCCCGGCGCGGTGGCGCCGCGGATCGTGTTCTCCAGCCCGATGCTGGACGGCAGCCCCACCAGCTGGAGGCACGGCTACGCCGTCGCGAACGCCCAGGAGGCGCGCGCCGCGGTGGACACCATGCAGCGCCTGGGCTTCGACTTTCTCAAGGTGTACGAACGGCTCTCGCGCGAGGCCTACTTCGCCATCGCGCAGCGGGCGCGCGAGCGCGGCATCCCCTTCGCCGGGCACGTGCCGGGCGCCATCACCCCCACGGAGGCGAGCGACGCGGGGCAGCGCAGCATCGAGCACCTGGGCGACCGCATCTACATCCATTGCGTTCCCAACGGGATGGCGCTGCTGCAGGGGTTCATCGCGGCGCGTGGCGAGGGAGTGCCGGCCGACTCGCTGAACCGCGCGCGCAGCCGCCTCTTCACCGCCGCGCTCGCCGGGCCGGACGCCGCCGCCTGCCGGCCGTTCTTCGACCGGTTGGTGGCCAACGACACCTGGCTCACCCCCACGCTGACCGTGCACTTCGGCTCCGCCGCGACGGACCAGCTCGCGGCGGACCCACGCCTGCGCTTCGTGCCGCCGGCGCTGGCCGCGCGCTGGGCCGCCGACCGCGAGCGCGGCGAAGGTGCGGAGATGGAACGGCGGCTGGTGGCGCAGATGGCGCGGATGGTGGCGCTGGCGCAGGCGGCCGGCGTGGGCATCCTGGCGGGGACCGACGCGAGCGACGAGTCGTACGTATTCGCCGGCTCGGGGCTGCACGACGAGCTGGCGCTGCTGGTGGCCGGCGGGCTCACCCCGCTGCAGGCGCTGCGCACCGCCACGCTGAACCCCGCGCGCTACCTGGGCGCGGCCGATTCGATGGGGACGGTGGCGGCGGGGCGCACCGCCGACCTGGTGGTGCTGGATGCGAACCCGCTGGACGACATCCGCAACACCATGCGGATCTTCGCCGTGGTGGCCAACGGCCGGCTGATCGACGGGGCCGAGCGGGAGCGCCTGCTGCAGATCGCGGTGAACGAAGCCGCGCGCTCCGCGACCGCCCCACCCGCGCGCCAGGACGACTGACACCGGATTCAGCGATTGATTGTGGATTCGCACGACACCGCTCCCCGTCATCCTGAGCGCGACCACGCTGCACCCGAGGCGTGCTGCGGAGGCCGCAGCGCGAAGGATCTATACCATCGGATGAGCTACGACTGGGGATTTCGCGCAAACCGGCTATAGATCCTTCGGCCTGCAACCATTTGCGCATGCCGCGATGTCGGCGTGGTCGGGGCCTCACGATGACGGAGGAGGCGTTGGGTGCGGAATGCACAGTCAATCACCGTGTTTGGGTATGATTGACGGAGATGCTCGGTTGGTTGGACGGGAGCGTGATGCGCGCTCCACACCCTCGCACCCTCGCACCCTCGCACCCTCGCACCCTCGCACCCTCGCACTGCGCAGCATGCTGACCTCCAACGAGCGCAAGGACTACATCCTCCGCATGATCGCCCAGGTGCGCCGGCTGGTGGAGGCGCTGATGGGCAAGGTGCGCGACAAGGAGGGCGCCGACGAGCTGCTGGCGCAGGCGCGCGAATCCATCGGGCTGCTGCTGGGTCCCATGGCCGGCATCGCGCCGCGGATGGATTCCGTCACCGCCGCGCAGATGGTGGGCGACGCCGACGTGGTGGCCGCCTGGGCCGAGGTGACCGCCGCCGAGGGCGAAGTGCAGCGCGCCGCGGGAGATGCATCGGCCGCCGCCGCATCCGCCCGGCGCGCGCTGGAGCTGGCCGTGGAAGCGCACCTGCGCAGCACCAGCGACATCCCCGAGCTGCTGGCGCTGATCGCCCGCCTCCGCCCGCAGGTGGACGCCGCGTCGCTCCTCCCCCGGCACCGCGACGCGCTGGGGGAGATCGCGGGCGCGGAGTGACGCGGCGGTCGCTTCGTCGCCCGACGAAGTGCGTGTCCCGATCCGGGGAGGTCAGGCGTTTGCTAGACGATCAGCAGGCATCGATTCCCATCCCCCCGGAGACCCGCATGAGACTACGCTCGTTCGCAACGCTCCTGCTGTGCGCCGCGCTGGCGGCATGCGAAGGAGACACCACCCTCCCCGCGGCCCAGCTGGTGGGGCGCTGGGAGAGCAACCCGGCCTCGCTGGTGGCCACGTTTCCCGATGGCACCCGGCCCGTGGTCGGCCGCGTGGATCTCTCGCTGGGCGCCAACGGGGAGTTCCGCAGGGAGGTGCAGTACGCCGACCCCGTCCGGGGCATCGTCTTCCCCGACGCGATCTCGGAAGGGACCTTCACCACCTCGGGAGGGAGGGTGCACGTCACCGTCACCCACGCGTACCAACGGCTGAACGGGCAGCCGGTGACGAACGCGACCCCTCAGCCGGTGGCGCCGCAGGCCGAGACGTACGCGTACTCGCTGTCCGGAGGAAAGCTGAGCTTCACCTACGTCTG
>DASWMA010000287.1:0-15521 GCA_036399995.1 Longimicrobium sp.
CGGCAGCGCCCCCCGCCCGGCCGTTTCCCCCCGGCGCTACAGCCCCAGCGCGGCGCGGATGGTGGGGGGGATGCGGTCGGCGGTCCACGGCGGGCTGAAGGTGAGTTCCACCTCGGCGCTCTCCACGCCGGGCACGGTCTCGACCGCCTCGCGCGCCTGGTTCAGCAGCTCGCCGGCAACGGGGCACATGGGCGAGGTGAGCGACATGGTCACCTCCACCTTCCCCCCGTCGATCTTGATGTCGTAGATCAGCCCGAGCACCACCAGGTCCAGGTTCAGCTCGGGATCTTTCACTTTCCGCAGCGCCTTGCGGATCTCGGCTTCGGTCGGCATCGGCAACGGTGCGAGGGTGCGGGGTGCGTCGGGAAGTACGGAGTACGGAGTACGGAGCTCGGAACCGCACCCGGACAGCGGCTCTGTACACCGCTGGCGTCGCGCGGGTCTGTGCCTCGCGCGACGGAGCAGCATACCCGGCGCGGCGCACGCGGGCAATCCGACCGCCTCGTCACTCAGCACCGTTCTGGGACGACGGATGAAGATGAATCACGGTTCTTCGTCGATCTGGTTGAACCTGACCACCGGACGTCCGGACGCCCCGTCCCGGTTTCCGACGATTGCGTCAGCGCCGGGCTCGTCGACGAGTGGCTGCAGGTTCGGAATGAGCTGAGTATCAAAAAACTTTTGTGGAACACCCCCCTTCCGTCGTTCACCCGGTCTGCCGCGCCTGAACGCATCGTCAACTGCGTCATCAGGGGGAAACCGGAGCCTTCCGCGGCGTCCTTGCGTCACCCCAGCCTCGTGGATGCGGTGCACCCCATCGTCACCAACCCTCGATGCGGAGGAGGTGCACGGCCGCCGGGCTCGCCTCATCGCCCCCTGATCGAGCCGTTGAGACAGCCGAGCCTTTCACGATTGCCGAAGGGTAGAGGGGGGCTCTCCGAAAAAAATTTCGATCCTCAGCGCGAGCGCCACCTGCAGCCACTCGTCGACGGGATCGGTGCAAGCGAGCGGGAGACCTGCTGCAACCAGACCTGCGATGAACCTGAATCACGCAGAGTCGGCAGGAAAAGACAAAGCAGTTTCTGCCGGCTCTGCTGACTCTGCGTGAGACATTCGACCCGCCCGATTCCGCACGTATCTCTGCTCCTCCGCACTCCGCACCTTCGCACCCCGCACTTTCGCACTTCCCCGCCGCACCTATCTTGTCCGGCCCGGGCCACGCCCGCCCGGGCAACGCAACCTGAAGGGGAACGATGCAGAACGGGGGGAGCGGCATCCGCCGCATCGCGATCAACACCGGCGGCGGCGACGCGCCGGGCCTCAACGCGGTGATCCGCGCCGCCACCCTGGCCGCCATCGCCGAGGGGTGGGAGGTGCTGGGGATCCGCCGCGGCTACATGGGGGTGCTGGAAGGCGAGGTGGACGGCGAGCCGGGGGTGTTTCCGCTGACCGCGCAGGCGGTGCGGGGGATCACCCACCTGGGCGGCACCATCCTGGGCACCACCACCCGCGGCAACCCCTTCGGGCTGGAGGTGCGCCAGCCCGACGGCACCTGGGGGAAGGTGGACCGCAGCGACGAGATCGTGACCGCCTTCAAGCAGCTGGGGATCGACGCGCTGATCGCCATCGGCGGCGACGGGTCGCTGAACATCGCCGAGGCGCTGTACCGCAAGGGGCTGCCGGTGATCGGCGTGCCCAAGACCATCGACAACGACCTGCAGGCCACCGACCTCACCTTCGGCTTCCAGACCGCGGTGGAGGTGGCCACCGACGCCATCGGCCGGCTGCACAGCACCGCCGAGGCGCACCAGCGGGTGAGGGTGGTGCAGGTGATGGGGCGCCACACCGGGTGGATCGCCATGGAGAGCGGGATGGCCGGCGGCGCCGACGTGATCCTGATCCCCGAGATCCCCTACCACCTCGACCGCATCGCCGAAAAGGTGCGCGAGCGCGAGTCGCACGGCCGCCGCTTCAGCATCGTGGTGGTGGCCGAGGGGGCGCTCCCCGCCGGCGGGCAGCCCAGCTACGCCGACGCCACCGGCCGCTACGGCGGCATCGCCGACCAGCTCGCCGCCGCCATCGAGGCGATGACGGGGAAGGAGACGCGCACGCTGGTGCTGGGCCACATCCAGCGCGGCGGCACCCCCATCGCCTTCGACCGCAACCTGGCGCTGCGCTTCGGCACCGCGGCGGTGCGCTGCATCCGCGAGGGGAGCCTGGGGACGATGGTGGGGCTGCAGGGCCAGAACGTGCGCGCCGTTCCCCTGGCCGAGGCGATCTCCGCCATCAAGCGCGTGCCGCTGGACTCCGACCTGGTGCAGTGCGCACGGCAGCTGGGAATCTCGCTGGGGGACTGAACGGCGGGACGAGTGCGTGAGTGCGTGAGTGCGTGAGTGCGTGAGTGCGTGAGTGCGTGAGTTTTCATCGCCGGGGGGACTCGGCCGACGTCCATGCCGGGCGGCGATACGCACAGCGCACCTGTTCCCCGCGCCGGGGCTGGGGGCGAACGAGAGAGGGTGGATCGGCCCCCTGTTCCTTGCACCTGTTCGCTCCGCCCACCTCTTCCCGCTCGAAAAGGCTTGCGCCACGCGCACCGCAACCGGCAAAATGCACGGAGGGCCGCGTTCTCCCGCCCACGGCGCTGTGTAACGGTCCGTACGTTCGTTCCGCTTCGGCGCGGCGGGGTGCGCGGCAGGTGGGGAAACGTTATTTTGCCCGCCGTTTCACATTTCCTGATGTGACATAGGGTTCCGGTGCCTCGGCCTCCCCGCCGCGGCACGTGTTGCGGCCCGGCCATCCGGCCTGGTCCGGCGCCGCACCGGACGCGACAGGTCCGTTGGAACGGGGAATGCCTTTCGGAGCCACGGTTCGCCGGTTCGCACCGTGGCCCCTCACCTCCTCATGAGCATCTCCACGCACCCGATCGTGCAGCTCCCCGAGCTCCACGCCCCGCAGGGCACCTGGCCCAGCGCGGCCGAGATCGCCCACCTCTTCGCCGCGGTGCCCCTGGTGGGGCCCACCGACGAGGTGGCGAGCGCGTGCGTGGAGGCCGCGCGGCTGGTGGCGCGGTGCCGGTGCTCGCTGGGGGTGCCCACGCGCCCGGTGCCGCTCACCGTGGGCGACCCGCGCGAGGGGATGCGCGCCGCGGTCACCTTTCCCGCGCCGGGCGGGCTGGGCGAGCTGTGGACCCCCGAAGACACCGAGCTCCCCGACGAGGTGGCGGCCGCGCTGGGCAAGCACCTGGCGCGGGTGTGGCAGGTGCAGGAGCTGCGCGCCTCGCAGGCGCTGGAGCTCGACCAGCTGCGCTTTCACCTGAACGCGCTGCAGCAGGTGGCCCGCACCCTGTCGGTGGTGCGCAGCCTGGAAGACACCGAGAAGCTGGTGCTCGACAGCGTGACCGAGGTGTTCTTCGCCTGGTGGGCCGCGCTGTACCACACCGAGGGCGAGCAGTACACCTTCCGCGCGGTGCGCTCGCTGCGCGGCGAGAGCGTGGCGCCCACCATCCCCGCGCGGGTGGTGCGGGAGGTGGCCAGCCCCGGCGAGCCGCCCGTGATCCCCGGCCACGACGCCGAGATCCGCGACCACGTGCCGGCCGAGATCGCGGTGGTGGCGCCGCTCGACTTCGGCGACGGCCACGCGGGGCTGCTGATTTTGGGCAAGCGGATGAACGAGGCGCCGTACGAAGAGCACGAGCTGCGGCTGCTGCGCGCGCTCGCCGACTCGAGCGCCGTGGCGCTGCGCAACGCCGAGCTGCTCGACCGGCTGCGCGCGCAGGCCACCATCGATCCGCTCACCGGCTGCCACAACCGCCGCGGCTTCGACGAGATCCTGGAGCTCGAGTTCAGCCGCGCCAGGCGCTACAAGCGGCCGCTGTCGCTGGTGCTGCTCGACATCGACCACTTCAAGCGGGTGAACGACGAGTACGGCCACGAGGTGGGCGACCACGCGCTGCAGCGCATCGGCCGCGCGGTGCGCCACACCTTCCGCAGCACCGACAGCGCCTGCCGCTTCGGCGGCGAGGAGTTCGCGCTGATCTTTCCCGAAACGGGGAAGGAAGAGGCCGAGCGCCTGGCCGAGCGGCTGCGCGTGCTGATCGAGACGCTTCCGCCCAACGCCGAGGTGCCGCGCTCGCTCACCGCCTCCTTCGGCGTGGCCGCCTACCCCGACGACGGCCGCGACATCGCCACCCTGATCCGCTCCACCGACCGCGCGCTGTACCTGGCCAAGGCGAACGGGCGCAACCGGGTGGAGCGGGCGTAGGGGACAGGGGACAGGGGACAGGGGACAGGGGACAGCAGGCGAGCTTCGCCGCGCCCCCGCTCACCGCGACAGAGGCCTTCTTCCGCGGCGGGAGAAGGCTTTTTCGTTGGCGGGGCTTCCCACCGCGGTACGATTCGCGAGGGAGAGGGACGGCGCGTATCTTCCGCGGCGAAATCGTGAAGACGCGGAACGGAACCGGAGAGGGCACCTTGAGCATCACCCCCAAGCAGCGCGCGCACCTGAAGAGCCTGGCGCACCACCTGAAGCCGGTGGCGTTCGTGGGCAAGGAAGGGATCACCGACAGCACCCTCCGCTCGATCCACGAGGTGCTGAACACCCGCGAGCTGATCAAGGTGAAGGTGCTGGAGGCCGCGCCGCTGCACGTGCGCGAGGCCGGCGCCGAGCTGGAGCAGCGCATCGAAGGCTCGTCGCTGGTGCAGACCATCGGCCGCATCGCCGTGATCTACCGCCCGCACCCGGATAAGCCGGAGATCGAGCTGCCGTAGCGTCTCCCCGGCCGCACCCACCCCCCCGCCCGGCGCCCTCCCCCAACCCGATCGGGGGATGAGCGGCTCCGGGCGCTTCGTCGTCGGCAACCTGTCGCGCAGACATCGCACCGGCGGCTGAAGCCGCAGCTACGGCGGCACGAAGCCTCGCAGACTGCGCGAGGCTGTCGGGGCCGGCTCCGGTGCTCGTCGACGGCGCACCTCCGTACCCCCGCACTTCCGTACCTCCGTACTTCCGTTCGGGCCCCGCAATTGCGTTGAACGCGCGGCAAAGTGGAGGCGGGGCAAGCAATCGACTCAGGGACCGGGGAGTGTGTGATGGGGATCAAGCTTCTACCCAGGCGGATCATCGGGCAGACCATCCGCGGGATTCGGACGCGGCTGGGGATGAGCCCGGCCGAGTTCGCGAAGAGCCTGGGCGCGGAGGATGCGGCCGAGGTGGAGAAGTGGGAGCGCGGCACCGTCCAGCCCGACTACGGCACGCTGGCCAAGATCGCCGCCATGGGGATGGTGGACGCGCTGGTCTTCCACGAGCAGCAGCCCGACGGGCCGCAGCCGCAGCTCACTCCGGGCGAGGCCACCGAGCTGAACGAGATCCTGGCGCGCATGGAGGCGCTGCTGACCGAAGCCCGCGCCGTGGTGAACCGCGCCACCGAGCGCACCGCCGTGGAGCTGCTGGAGGCCGCCACCGCCAGCCCGCCGGCGCAGAGCGTGGAAACCTCCCTCCTGCTGGACGCCGAGGTCCGGATGGAAGCCACGCCGCGCACCCGCTCGCGCACCGCGTCTGCCGGCCGCCGCGCGGCGAGCACGTCGCGCGCACGCACCCCGCGCAACAGCGGCTCGGCCGGCGGCGGCTCCACGTCCAGCGGCTCGTCGGGCTCCACGTCCACGTCGGGGGGCTCGCGCTCGTCCTCGTCGCGCTCGGGCGGCGGCGGGTCGAAGTCGAGCTCGTCGGGCAACAGCTCGGGCGGAACGCCGGGCACGTCGTCCTGACGTCGCGCGGAGGACGAACGACCGGGCGCGGAGAGCCGATCTCCGCGCCCGGTCTCTTTTGGCAGGAACTCCCGAATAGCGACAGAGAAGCCTACATCACTTCAGCTGTTCTCCGCGTTCTCTGCTGCTCTGCGTGAGATTCCAGGTGAGCCAGTCGCCGGACCGGATCGTTTCGCCCTCCGCTGCCGCGCATTCGTGCAGCGATCCCCATGGGTGGCGACGGGATGATTGCCGGAGCGCGGGCGGCGGCTCATCTTCAGCGGCCCCGCATCCCGCCCGTTTCCACCCGCAGGACTGGAGCGAGTCCGTTGATCCGATCCCGAACCCTGGCCGCGCTCGCGCTGGCCGCCGTGGCTAGCCCCGCCGCCGGGCAGACCGAGCTGCCGCGCACCCACGCGCCCCGCCCCACCACCGCCGCCATCACCCCGGCCGACCTGATGACGCGCCTGTACGTGCTGGCCGACGACAGCATGATGGGGCGCGAGGCGGGCACCCCCGGCAACGTGAAGGGCACCGACTACGTGGCCGCGCAGTTCCGCGCCATCGGGCTGGAGCCGATGGGCGAGAACGGCTCCTTCTTTCAGACGGTGCCGCTGGTGAACCGCGGCCTGCAGCCCGGCGCCTCGATCACCGTGGACGGCGCGGCGCTCGCGGTGGGCACCGACTACCTGCCGCTTCCCGTGGTGGGCCGGTTCGCCTTCGCCCCCGAGCTGCGCGCGCAGGGTGTGCCGGTGGTGTTCGGTGGCCGCGTGGGCGAGCGGATGCTGGCGCCGGCCGACGCCCGCGGGAAGCTGGTGATCCTCCTTCCGCCGCTGGAGAACGGCGCCGACAGCTGGCGCTTCTGGCGGAGCGCCGCCATGCAGGGCTACCCCGGCGCCGCGGGGGTCGCCATCGCCTCGATGGACGCCACGCCGCGGCAGCTGGTGCAGGGGCTGCTGCAGCCGCAGATGGAGATCGCCGCGGCCGACGAGCCCACCGAGCTGCCGCCGGCGTTCATCGTCACGCGCGCGGCGGCCGAGCGGCTGCTGGGCAGGGCGCTGGCGGGGGCGAGCGTGGGCGACGCGGGGAAGACGGTGAGCGGGAGCTACCGCTTCGCCGGGGTGCCCGTGGCGGCGCCCGCGCGCAACGTGATCGGCGTGCTGCGCGGCAGCGACCCGGCGGCGCGCGGGCAGTACGTGGTGATCGGCGCGCACAACGACCACGACGGCGTGCTTCCCGAGGCGTTCGACCACGACTCCGTGCGCGCGTTCAACCGGGTGATGCGGCCGCAGGGCGCCAACGACCCGATCGGCACCCCCACCCCCGAGCAGCAGGCACGCATCACGGCGCTGCGCGACTCGCTGCGGCGGCTGCACGGCGGGGTGGTGCGGCGCGACAGCATCATGAACGGCGCCGACGACGACGGCAGCGGCACGGTCACGCTGATCGAGATCGCGCAGTCGCTGGCGGCCGGGCAGCGCCCGCGCCGGTCCGTCCTGTTCGTGTCGCACACGGCCGAGGAGAAGGGGCTGTACGGGAGCCAGTGGTTCACCGACCACCCCACCGTGCCGCGCGACTCCATCGTGGCCGCGCTGAACATGGACATGGTGGGCCGCGGCCGCGCCGACGAGGTGCGGGGCGGCGGGCCCTGGTCGCTGCAGATCATCGGCTCGCGGCGGCTGTCGACCCAGCTCGGCGACCTGATCGACCAGCTGAACGGTGGCCGACAGAACCCGATGCAGATCGACTACTCGTTCGACGCGCCGGGGCACCCGCTGAACCGCTACTGCCGCAGCGACCACTACATGTACGCGCGCTACGGCATCCCCATCACCTACTTCTCGCTGGGCTACCACGTGGACTACCACCAGGTGGGCGACGAGCCGCAGTACATCGACTACGACCACATGGCCCGCGTGGGCGAGTTCGTGCGCGACGTGGCGCTGGGCGTGGCCAACCGCCCGCAGCGGCTGGTGGTGGACAAGCCGAAGCCGGACCCGAACGCACCGTGTCGGCAGTAGGGGAAGTGCTGGGTGCCGAGTGCTGGGTGCTAGGTGCTGAGTGCTGAGTGCGACGGGCTCTGCGCTGAAGGCTGAGAAGTGACGACGAACCGGGCGCGGAGTCGGATCCGCGCCCGGTTCTTCGTTGTGCGTCCGCGATGCCGCGGGCCCTCTCCCCGGGGCTCGCCTTCGTCCGCGCTGCCCCTGCCCGAAACGGCCTGGGGGAGGAGTGTCGACCCGGGCTGCGGACGCCTGTCATGCCAGACGCGGTGATTGACTGTCCATTCTGCACCCCACTCCTCCCCCCGTCATCCTGAGGCCCGACCACGCCGACTTCGCGGCGTGCACCAATGGCTGCAGGCCGAAGGATCCATAGCCGGCCTGCGTGGAATCCCCAGTCGTAGCGCATCCGATGGTATAGATCCTTCGCGCTGCGGCCTTTGCAGCACGCCTCGGTGCAGCGTGGTCGCGCTCAGGATGACGGGGGGCGGTTTCGTGCGATTGCACAATCGATCGCTGAATTCGGTATCACCACCACGGGTTCTGCATGGCCGGGGAGATGTCGCTGCCACAGCCTCGCGCAGTTTGCGAGGCTGCCCGTAGTTGTAGCCGTGGCTTCAGCCGCCCTGGGACGATGTCGCGGAACGGACCGACGCGTGTTCGTGCGATCTCGGCCGTGGAAAACGCAGAACCGCCCCGGGGGAAGATCCCCCGGGGCGGCTCTGCTGCGTCTCCTGGTACTGCGTTTCATGAAGGAAAGCTCCGCCGGAGCTTACAGGCCGGCGCCCAGCGTGTTGCCGGTGACCGCGCGGTACACGTTCAGGCGGCCGTTGCCGAACTGCGTGTCGTAGCCCGCGGCGCCCTTGTCGTCGGCGGTGCTCTGCAGGCGGTTGCGCAGCGCGGTGCCGCGCAGGCCGGTCTTGCTGGCGACCACCGCGGCGGCGCCCGTCACCTGCGGCGTGGCCATCGAGGTGCCCTGCATGTAGGCGTAGTTGCCGCCGGCCAGCGGGCCGGTGTACTCGCGGTAGCCGGTGGCGGCCGCGTAGCCCGACACCACCGCGCTGAAGATGCAGCCCTCTTCAGTGGTGTTGCTGTAGCAGTACCCGCCCGGGGCCGTCAGGTCGATCCCGCTGCCGTACTGCGAGTAGCTGGCGCGCGCGTCCTTCCAGTCGGTGGCGCCCACGGCCACGGCGTTCGCGTCGCAGGCGGGGCAGCCGATCTTGCCCGCGCCGCTGTTGCCGGTCGCCGCGATCACGAGCACGTTCTTGCCGGTCGCGTAGGCGATGGCGTTCTTCTCGGCGGTCGAGATGGTGCGGCCGCCCAGCGACAGGTTCATCGCCACCATCCCCGGCACGTCGGCCGCGGCGCGGATGGCGTTCACGATCGACGAGGTGTAGCAGCCCACCGCGCCGCAGACGCGCTGCACGTGGATCTTCACGTTCGAGGCGGCGCCGGTCACGCCCGCCACGCCCACGGCGGCACCGGCGGCGGTGCCGGCGGTGTGCGTGCCGTGGCCCTGGTCAGGGGTGTCGTACGGGGTGAAGTCGCTGCAGGTGGCGCTGCCGTTGCCCGCGGCGGCCTGGCTGTACCAGTCGCAGCCGGCGATCAGGCGGCCGGCGAACTCGGGGTTGCTGAAGTCGACGCCGGTGTCGATCGCGCCGATCACCACCGCCGCGCCGCCCACGCCGATCCCCTCGATCGCGTCCTCGTCGGCGTCGGCCGACGACGCGTAGCTGGCCGGGATGGGGCCGGTGTTGCCGTTGGGGTCGTTGTAGAACGACATGTTCATCCCGCCCGGGTTGAAGAAGGCCCACAGGCGGCTGTCGACGGCGTCCACGGTGCGGATGTAGTTCGGCTCGGCGAACTCCACGTTCGGGTCGCGAGCCAGCTCGGCGGCCACCTCGTGCTCGCGGCCCACTTCCACCGACAGGATCTCGAAGGCGTTCTTGTAGCCCACACCGCTCACCCGGGCCCCGTGCACCGCGGCACGCGCGGCCGAGTTCACGCCGTCATGGAACTTCACCAGCACCTGCCCGGGAACCACGCGCTCGGCCTGCTCGTTGGCGGCCGGGGTGATCACCACCTGTGAATCGGGGCCGGCCGCGATGTCGGAGCACGCGGCCAGGGCGGTCAGGGCGAGAACGCCCAGCGCGGGAGTACGGAAACGGGTCATGAACCTCTCCTGTCAGAGCAGGGTGGGGTGTTGAACGGGTACGGCCCTGCACCAACGCGGAGCGTGGGAGGTGGGACGTTCGTTCGGGGCGATTATCCGTCTGGACGGGTCCCCTTCAAGGCAACGCCCGCGCCACGTTCCGTAGACATCCTTTTTCCGCGCGCCTGCTGGATTTCTGCATCTCTACTCACTTCCCGGTGCGGCACAGAACGCATCGTGCCGCACCATCCTGGTGCACCATTGTGCGCATCCCCTTGTTTATGAACGACGTAGCTGTACCCGCCGCGCTAAATGTTTGCACGGACGGGAATGAATAAACTTCGCACGGAATGAACGGCGCGCTGGCTTTCGCCGACTGCCTGCGTCCAGGCCGATGGTGGGAGAAACGGAACGGGCCCCCGGAAGCTCTCGCTCCCGGGGGCCCGTCCTCCGTACCTCCGTACCTCCGTACCTCCGTACCTCCGTACCTCTTACAGCCCGCCGTGCAGGCGAAGCTCGCCCTCGGCGCCGCGGCTCCCCTGCATGGCGGGGGGAAGCGGGAGCTCGGGGAAGCGCAGCTTCCCTTCGCTCATGCTGGCGCCGCGGAGGGCGACGGAGAGCGCCTGGTCGATGCTCTCCACCGGGTGCACCTCCATCTGGTCGAGCACCTCGCGCGGCAGGTCTTCCAGGTCCGCCTCGTTCTCCCTGGGGATGAGCACGGTGCGGATCCCGGCGCGCCAGGCGCCCAGCAGCTTCTCCTTCACCCCGCCGATGGGGAGCACGCGGCCGGTGAGGGTCACCTCGCCCGTCATCGACACGTCGGACCGCACCGGGGTGCCGCTGAGCACCGACACCAGCGCCGCCGAGAGCGCCACCCCCGCGCTGGGGCCGTCCTTGGGGATGGCGCCCGCCGGCACGTGGATGTGGATCTCGCTCCCCCACGCCTTGCGCGGGTCGATCCCGTAGCGCACGGCGTTGGCGCGGGCGTAGGTCAGCGCCGCGCGGGCGCTTTCCTTCATCACGTCGCCCAACTGCCCGGTCAGCACCAGGTTGCCGAAGCCGGCGCTCTGGTGCTCGCCCTCGGCCGCCGCGGCGCTGGCGCTCTGCATGGTGCGCTGCTGCGCGCTCACCTCGATGAACATGATGTCGCCGCCCATGGGGGTGTAGTACATCCCCGTGGCCACGCCCACCTGGTCCTCCCGGCCGGCACGCTCGGGGTGCACGCGGGTGCGCCCCAGCAGCTCCTTCACCGTCGCCTCGTCCACCGCCACGGTGGTGGCCGTGCCGCTGGCGATGCGGCGCGCCGCCTTGCGGGCCAGCTTCCCCACCTCGCGCTCGAGCTGGCGCACGCCGGCCTCGCGGGTGTACTCGGCGATCACCGCCTGCAGCGCCTCGTCGCTCACCTCCAGCTCTTCCTTCACCAGCCCGTTCTCTTCGAGCTGGCGGGGAAGGAGGTAGCGCTTCGCGATCTCCTTCTTCTCCATCTCGGTGTAGCCGCGGAACTCCACCGCCTCCATGCGGTCGTACAGCGGCGCCGGGATGTTCTGGGTGTAGTTGGCCGTGGCGATGAACAGCACCTCGCTCAGGTCGAACGGCACGCCCAGGTAGTGGTCGGTGAACTCGTGGTTCTGCGCCGGGTCGAGCACCTCGAGCAGCGCGCTGCTGGGGTCGCCCTGGTAGCTCACGCCCAGCTTGTCGACCTCGTCCAGCAGGATCACCGGGTTGCGGCTCTTGGCCTGCTTGAGCGCCTGCACGATGCGCCCGGGCATGGCGCCCACGTAGGTGCGCCGGTGCCCGCGGATGTCGGCCTCGTCGCGCGCGCCGCCCAGCGCGATGCGCACGTACTTGCGGCCCAGCGCCCGCGCGATGCTCTTGGCGATGGAGGTCTTCCCCACCCCCGGAGGCCCGGCGAACAGCAGGATCGGGCCCTTGGCGGTGGCCTTCGCCCGCGCCTCCTTCACCTGCTTCTCCAGCCGGTCCTCGGCCGTGGGCTCGCCCTCGGCGGCTTCCGCCGTCTCGGTGGCGGCGGCGGGCTCGATCGGCTCGCCGCGGAAGGCGGCGGCCAGCGGGTCGGCGCGGATCGGGGCGTCAGCCTCCACCTCGGCCGCGGTCTCGGCGCCGGTCTCGATCGACGAGAGCACCTGGGCCTCGGCGGCGGCCTCCTCCTTCACCTCGGCCTCGGCGCGGCGCGCGGCCAGCTGGCGCACGGCCAGGAACTCGATCACGCGGTCCTTCACGTCTTCCAGGCCGTAGTGGTCCTCGTTCAGGATCTCCTCGGCCTGCGGCAGCTCGAGCGAGTCCTCGGTGCGCAGGTTCCACGGCAGGTCGGCCAGCCACTCCAGGTAGGTGCGGATCACCTGGTACTCGGCGCTCTGCGGGTTGGTGCGCTCCAGGCGCCCCAGCTCGCGCATGGCCTCTTCGTGCGCGGCCTCGGGAAGCTCGAGCCCCTCCAGCTTCTCGCGCAGCTCCTCCAGCTCGCGCCCCTCGTCCTCTTCGCCCAGCTCGCGCTGGATCGCCTTCATCTGCTCGCGCAGCAGCATCTCGCGCTGGCGCTCGCCCAGCTCTTCCTGCACCTGCTGCTGGATCTCTTCCTGCGCCTCGATCAGCGCCAGCTGGCGCTGCACGATCAGCAGCAGCGAGCGCAGGCGCTCTTCCACCGACAGCACTTCGAGCAGCTTCTGCTTGGCCTCGGTGTTCATCTCCACGTAGAACGCCACCAGGTCGGCGAACTGGCCGGGCTCCTGGATGCCGTCCATGAACTGCTGCAGCATCTCGGGGGGGATGCCGCGGCGCTTGCCCAGCTCGGCCGCGCGGTCGCGCAGCTCGCGGTACAGGGCGATGAAGGCCGGGTCTTCGGCGTTCACCGGCGCCAGGTCCTGCATCTCGCGCACGACGGCGGTGAGCCCCTTGGTGGCGTTGTCGGCGTACTGCAGCGCCATCGCGCGGTGCTCGCCGTGGATCAGGAGCTGGACGCCCCCGCCCCCGCGCTGCACCTGCGCGATGCGCACCACCGTACCCACGGTGAAGAGGTTGTCGGCCTCCACCTCGTCGCGGTTCTCCTTCTGGGCCACGGCCAGCATCCGGCGGTCGCCCGCCAGCGCGGCTTCGATGGCCTGCAGCGTTCCGGGGCGCCCCGCCGAGATCGGCACCGCGGTTCCCGGGAACACCACCGTCTCCCGCAGGGGGAGAACGGGCAGCGTGGTACGCTCGCTCATCTTGATCCTTTCGTATGGTGCCGGCCCATCGGCGGGCCGGCTGCTGGGGCGGGGCTAAAGCATTTCGCTTGCCAGATCCCCGCACCCCTCAAATCCGCGTTCTTAATCTTCTAAATCCACGACAGGTATACACTTACACTCACAGGTAGATCCACTGCCGGAACGGCTGGCGGGCGGTCGTTCAGGCATGAACTAATGTCCGAACGGCAGGTGAAGCACCCCGGGGGAGCCGCGACCCCGGCGGGCGCCCTCGCGGAGCATCGCCACGCACATCGTTCCCAAGGTACGCTCCCCGACCGCGTGGTGCGAACGGCCGGGGCCCTCTCCCTGGCGCTGCGCGCCTGTCCCTCCCCCAAAACAACCTGGGGGAGGGACGGGGGCTCGCTTCGCTCGCGGCTCCGACGATCGCACAACCAGGGTTCTTGCGTGCACCGAAGTCTCGGCTGCGCCGAAGCCGGTAGTCCGCGAAGGCGGACTTCGTGTGGTCGTTGCCGCGGTTTCAACCGCCCCTTCCAGAGCAACCGCTCCTGTTGAGCCGTTGTGAAGCAACCTGCAAGCCGATTGGGGCAGCGGCCTGTCCCCATGGGTCCTGATTGTCCCATGGGTTGCGCAAGCGCCCGGAGCGATTTTCGTAAACCTATACCATGAAAGAGTTTACGAGAGCGCTTGTTGTATTGAAGAATATTGCGCTATTCTACGCGGCGTGCTCCCCGAAGGAGCCACGACAGTTCGGAACGACGCCGCGTGCCCTCCCTGACCGGGGAGGAAAGTCTCCACCCACTCGCGTCGTCGAGCCACGCCCGCCCCGGGGCCGCACCTCCGCGGCCGCCGCACGGCACACATGAGCCATTTTTTGAGGAGAACGACCATGCGAGTCCGGAAGACACTCTTCGCCGCAGCCCTCCTGCTGCTCCCCGCGCTGGCCGCGTGCGACGAAACGCCGGTGGTGCTCCCCGAGCCCACCTCGGTGTCGGTGGCCGCCACCGACCTGCGGATGACGGTGGGCGACGTGGCCTCGGTGACCGCCCAGGTGCTCGACCAGCAGGGCAAGGTGGTGCAGGACGCCACGCCCACCTACAGCTCCGACAACCCCACCGTGGCCGCGGTGGATGGCAGCGGGATGGTGCGGGCCATGAGCCCGGGCACCGCGAACGTGACCGTGGCCTACGGAGGCGTGAAGACCACCGCCAAGGTGACGGTGGCGCGTGACGAGCGGGTGTTCGTGCAGTCGCTGGACGTGCTGGTCGACTCGGTCGCGTTCGACCTGCGCGCCGGCACGCAGGCGGTGGCGCTGCGCGCCTTCAACGGCTTCGGCCAGCCGGTGTGCCCGGCCGTGACCGTGCGCTCGTCCGACCCGTCGGTGGCCACGGCCACGTCGGGTGGGAGCTGCCGCATCAACATCACCCCCGCGTTCAGGGGCACCACCACTCTGGTGGTGCAGGCCGACGGCGCGCGCGACAGCGTGCGGGTGACCATCGGCAACAGCGGCGCCTTCGTGTTCATCTCCGGCCGGCCGGCCGCCGCCAGCCTGTACGCGGGGAACACGGTGAACTATGCCGTGCGCGTGCTGGACAACCAGGGGAACCCGCTGGCCAACCGCACGGTGCGCTTCGACGTGACGTCCGGGATGCTCTCGGCCGAGAGCGCCACCACCGACGCGTCGGGGACCGCCACGGTGCAGTGGAAGCTTCCCACCGAGCTGCGCACGCTGGGAAGCACCCACACGCTCTACACGCGCACCGTTCTCCCCAACGGCACGGTGGGCGCGCAGAACGAAACGGTGTTCGTGACCGCCGGCCCCGTGGTGTCGATCCAGCTGCACCGGTACAACTGGGGAAGCGGGTGGGCGCCGATCACGACCGGCTCGATTTCGGCGCGCACCTACGAATGGGTGGACCTGGGGGCCAGCGGAAGCGATGCCTACGGCAACCCCCGCGGAGACGGCTTCACCTTCGCCGCCACGCCTCCCGCCTACATGCCCTGCGGCACCTACAACGGGAGCACCATGACCACCACCTGCCTCTACGGGACGTCGGTGGGCACCAGCACCTTCACGGCGACCGGGCCCGGCGGCCTCACGAAGAGCCTGGACATCGTCTTCAGCAACTGACGGCGTGAATCCCGGCGCGCGGGGCGGCTCGGCCCCGCGCGTCCCTTCTTCTTCGACCGATCCCTCCGTACAGGAGACGTAACCCCGATGAGACGAACACTCGCGGCGCTCGCCGCACTTCTCGCGCTGGCCGGCGGCGCGCAGGCACAGACGACGGTCCGGCTGAAGCCCTACGTGGGCGCGTTCACCCCCATGCTTCCCGTGGTGGCGGTGAACGACGGCGCCCACCCCGACGTGGAGATGCAGTCCGCCCCCGCCGTGGGGATGGAGCTCGAAGCCGCGCCGCGCCCCTGGCTGCGCGTGTAC
>DASWMA010000288.1:0-16063 GCA_036399995.1 Longimicrobium sp.
AAGCCGCAGCAACAACTACGAGAAGCCTCGCAAACTGCGCGAGGCTCCCACAGCCGAGGTCGCGGCTTCTTCCATCCTCCGTAATCGGCCCAGGAAGTTCTCCGTTGACTCCGTTGACTCCGTGTGAAACCACTCTTTCTCAGAACCTGGTATCAGACGTCTGCACGCAGAGCCCCGCGCCGGATGCCGGCGCGGGGCTCTGTCCATCTCAACCGTGAGACGGGCGGTGGTCGTGCTACGGCTTCGCGGCCAGCGCGGCCTCGATGCGCTCCAGGCGGGTGCGGAGGTCGGCGTTCTCACGCTCGAGCGTCTCGATCCGCGCCTGCTGGGCCTGTGTGCGCGCGTCCAGCGCCTGCGCGGCCGCCAGCGCCACGCCGTCGGCGTCCACCGTGGCGATGTGGGTGTTGTCGGCGCCGCCCAGGCCGAAAGCGGCGTGGAAGTCCTGCGCCGTCGGGCCCAGGTGCCGCACCTCGTCGCCGTCCGAGTTGTACGTCCACGTGGTGATCGGCACGCGCCGCAGCCGCGTGAGCACGTCCTCCCCATGCACGGCGGCGAAGCCGTGCTTGCGGTTCACGTCCGAGACGTTGGTCCAGGTGCCGCCGTTGGAAAGGTACGCGCAGTTGCTGGCGCTGATCACCCACTGCACGCTGGCACAGCCGGTCCACGGAGAGCTGGCGGCCCCGGGGTAGGCCTGGATCCGCAAGCCCGCAGTCCGCGTGGAGTTGGTGAAGAGGCGGATGCCGCCGGCCGCGCGGAGGTTGAACTGGTTGTCGGCGCTGGCCACCAGGCTGTCGGAGCTGCTGCCGTCGCCGATCACGATCGCGCCCGTGTAGCCCCTCACCGACACCGCGCGGCCGATGGCCACGGCATAGTTCGCGTTCGCCGTGGCCTTGTAGCCCAGCGCGATGGCCGCCTGGCCGTTGGCGTGGGTGCCGTAGCCCATGGAGATGCTGTACGACTGGTCGGTGAAGGCGCTGTGGCCCGCCGCGATCGACCAGTTGCCTTCCGCCTGCACGTTCTGCCCGAACGCCACGCTGAAGAAGCCGATGTTGGCGTCGTTCCACTGGTCGCTGCTGACGCCCCCGGCGCGGAACGCCGCGCGGTACGGGTGCCACATCATCCGGTACCCTTCGCCTTCTTGGGGGATGAGGCCGATCCCCAGCGAGCCCATGGCCACGACGCCGCCGGCGCTGTCGATCCGGACGCGGTCGGACCCGTCTGCGCCGGCGCGCCAGCGCATGAGCGGGGAGGAAGACGAAAACGCCGACGCGGTGCCGTCCACGTTGACTTTGAAGAGGCTGACGCCGTTGTGGCTCACCGCCAGCGCCGAGTCCACCTGCGCCTGGGCGGCGGCCGGTACCACCAGGAGGGCCGCGGCCACCAGGGCTCGCTTGATCAGGTTCATGGTCGTTCCGTGGGGTTGAGGGAGGATCAGGGGATGTGGATGAAGAGGCCGTTGTTCTGCACGCTCAGGCTGCCGCCGCCGCTCACCGACACCCGGCCGGTGGACGCCACGGGGCGCTGCAGCGAAACGCGGCCGTCGACGTTCAGCTTGTCCACGCCGCCGCCCAGCGTCGCGGCGGGGCCGCGCATGAAGAGCGTTCCGTTCGACACCGTGCCCACGGCGTCCACGTTCCCCCAGGCGGTCAGCGTGTTGCCGCCCAGGCCCAGCGAGCTGGCGTAGCCCACGCTCAGGTCGGTGATCTGCGCGTTCGCGCCCAGCACGGGCATCACGTGGCTGGCCAGCAGCGAGTCGTCGGGGATCTCCACGGCGCTGGCCGAGTCGGGCACCACCGCGTTCTGCCAGTTGCCGGCGGTGCCCCAGTCGGTGTCCACCGCGCCGGTCCACGCCTCGGCGATCAGCAGCGCCATCAGCGAGCTTTCGGAGAGCGGCGCCGACACGTACACGCTGAAGGTGAACGACTCGACGCCGGGCGACACGCTGAAGGTCCAGGTGCGCGGGTGCGACACCTGGTTGGGCAGGAGGATCTGCGAATAGCTGTAGTACGGCTGGCTCCCGGCGGTGAAGGTGTCGAGGCCGTCGCCGATCACCATGGCGGTGCCTTCGCCGGCCGTGACGGTGGCGCTCCGCTGGAAGCCCACGCGCACCGGGGCCAGGGTGCCGCCGTCGGTGGTGCCCATGCTGCTTTGCCGCAGCAGGTTCTGCAGCGTCACGCGGGTGGTGAGCGTGCCGGTGCTCGCGTCGTAGGCGGTCTCCGAGCTGGCCAGGCGGACGGAACGCTCCTCCGCGCCGTCGCCGCCCGCCGCGACGACGCGGCGCGCGTCGGTGCACCGCACGCTCTGCTCGCGTACGTTCACGGTGCACTCCGCCGCGGGGAGCGACTGGGGGGCGGGCGCGTCCACGGGCAGCGTCACGGGGCGGTCCACGCACGCCGCCAGCAGCAGCGGGAGCGCCGCCACGCACGCCCGGGCTGCGCGTGGAAGGCGCGCCGGCGGCGCCGGCGGCCCATGGGTGCCGCGATGGATCATGATCGGGTGCATGGCCGGTCCTGCGGGTGGCATTGGGGGGCCTTTCGGGAGAGGGGAAGGGTGTGCCCGTTGCGCGGGCGGGGGGAGTCGTGCGGTGCCGGGCGGGGGGCGCCACTGCGGCGTGGATGGAATCAGACAACCGCCAGGGCTCCTGCATTCCATTTGCATGTGTCCCGGTCGCGCCCACCCATCCGCGCGGACCGCGGTGTCCGCGCATCGTATCAGATCCGCGAGCTCCGTCGCTGCACCAGCATCGCTGAGGGGTCACACGGAGGAACGGAGAACAACGGAGGAACCGGATCGGAGTTCTCCGGTTCCTCCGTTCTACTCCGCTTCTCCGTGTGAACCCGTTCTGGCGGTAGCTGTTCAGAGGGACCAAATGAAAGAAGCCCCGCGCCGATGCCGGCGCGGGGCTTCTCGTGACGTGGCGATCCGCGGCGTCAGCTCACGGCTTCGGCGCGGTGCCCTGTGCGGCGAGCGCGGCCTCGATGCGCTCCAGGCGGGCGCGCAGCTCGGCGTTCTCGGCGCGCAGCGCGGCGTTGTCGCGCTCCACGGCCTCGATGCGCGTCTGCTGGGCCGTGGTGCGTGCCTCCAGCGCCTGCGCGGCCGCCAGCGCCACGCCGTCGGCATCGACCGTGGTGATGTGGGTGTTGTCGGCGCCGCCCAGCCCGAAGGCGGCATGGAAGTCCTGCGCGGTGGGGCCCAGGTGCCGCACCCCGTTGCCCTCGGAGTTGTACGTCCACGTGGTGATCGGCATGCGGCGCAGCCGCGCGAGCACGTCGTCTCCACGCACGGCGGCGAAGCCGTGCTTGCGGTTCACGTCCGAGACGTTGGTCCAGGCGCCGCCCTGGGAAAGGTACGCGCAGTTGCTGGCGCTGATCACCCAGTGCACGTTGGAACAGGTCCACGGAGTGCTGGCGGAGCCGGGGTACGCCTGGAAGAGCACCCCCGCGGTCTTCGCGGAGTTGGTGAAGAGGCGGATCCCACCGTTCGCTCGGAGGCTGAACTGGTTGGCGGCGGTCGCCTGCAGGCTGTCGGAGGTGCTGCCGTCGCCGATCACGATCGCGCCTTCGTGCCCGTCCGCCGACACGGCGCGGCCGATGGCCACGGCGTAGTTGGCGTCGGCCGTGGCCCTGTAGCCCAGCGCGATGGCCGCCTGCCCGTTGGCGTGGGTGCCGAAGCCCATGGACACGCTGTAGGGCTGGTCGGTGAAGGCGCTGTGGCCCGCGGCGATCGACCAGTTGCCTTCCGCCTGCACGTTCTGCCCGAATGCCACGCTGAAGAAGCCGATGTTGGCGTCGTTCCACTGCTCGCCGCTGACGCCCCCGGCGCGGAACGACGCGCGATACGGGTGCCACATCATCCGGTACCCCTCGCCTTCCGCGGGGATGATGCCGATCCCCAGCGAGCCGCCCGCCACCAGGCCGCCCGCGCTGTCCACCAGGAAGCGGCTGCCGAGGTTCGAGCCCGACCGGACCTGCAGCCGGGTGCTGGCTCCCCCATTCGCCTCGTTGTCGCTCACGGTCAGCTGCCGGAGCGTGACCCAGCCCGCCGCGAAGGCGCCGCTCGCGTCGCGGGCCACCAGCGTGCTGGGCGTGTTGACGCTGGTGCCGCTGGCCGAGCCCGCGGCCGTGGTCTGCACGCTCCCGTCGGGGAACTTGACCCCCGCCGTGGCGACCACGCTGTCCGCGCGGAGGCTGCCGTTCACGGTCAGGCGGCGGTCCGGCGTGCTGGTGCCGATCCCCACCTTCCCATCCACGTTCACCCGCAGGAACGACTCCCCGCTCCGGGTGACCGCGAACACCGAGTCGGTCTGCGCGCGGGCCGCGGCCGGAGCGGCGGCGGCGCAGCCCAGCAGAAGGGCGAAGGCGCGAAACCAGGTCTTCGTCATGGTGAGATCCTTGGCGAAAGAAGACGCGCGGGCCGCGGCCCGCGCACGATTGAGCCGGGCTCTAGGGAACGCGGACGGTGAGCACCTGGTCGCTCACCGAGAGCGTGCCGTCGCGCACCGACACGGCGCCGGTGGCGGTGGTGGCCTTCTGCAGCGTGGCGCTCCCGCTCACCTTCAGCGCGTCCACGGTTCCGCCCAGCACGCCGGTGCCGCGCATCCACAGGGTGCCGCCGTTCACGGCGCCCACCGCGTCCACGTTGCCCCACGCGCTCAGCGTGAACCCGCCCAGCGCCACCGTGCTGCCGTAGCCCACGCGCAGGTTGGTCAGCGCGCGGTCGGCGTCCAGCGCGGGCAGCGTGTGGGCGGTGAGCAGCGAGTCGGGCGGGATGGCCACGGTGCTGGCCGAGTCGGGCGCGGCGCCGCCCTGCCAGTTCCCGGCGGCGCCCCAATCGGCGCTCTGCGAGCCGGTCCACACGTTCCCCAGCAGCGTGCCCGAGGGGTCGGCCAGCGGCGCCGACACGTACACGCTGAAGACGAAGGTGGTGACGCCGGGCGACACGTTGAAGGTCCAGGTGCGCGCGTCCGACACCTCGTAGGGGAGGATGATCTGCGAGTAGTTGTAGTACGGCTGGTTGCTGCCCGTGAAGGTGTCGAGCCCGTCGCCGACCACCGAGGCGGTGCCCGTGCCCACGGTGACGGTGGGCTTCTGCTGGAAGAACACGCGCACCGGGGTCATGGTGGTCCCGTCCTCGGTGCCCATGCTCTGCCGCAGCAGGTTCTGCAGCGTCACCCGGGTGGTCAGCGTCTCGCTCCCCGGGTGGTAGGCGGTGCTGGAGCTGGCCAGGCGCAGGTACACCTCCTGTCCGCCCAGGATCTTGTCGCCGCGCACGCGGGTGGCGGCGGGGCGGAGGCGCGCGTAGGTGCACACCATGCTCTGCTCGCGCACGCTCACGGTGCATTCCGCCGCGGCGAACGCCTGCGCGTCGGGCTCGTCGTCGGGCAGGGTGACGGAGCGGTCCACGCAGGCGCCCAGCAGCGGGAGCGCGGCCACGCACCACGCGCGGGCGGTGCGCGGGAAGCGCGCGAGAAACGACGGCGGCCCGTGGGGGCCGAGAAGAGCCGTGGTCGGGGGCATGGGATGCTGCTCGGAAAGGCGAAAGATGTACGGCCGGCCCCACCGCGGAAATTGCGGCGCGGGCGCTCGGAGCCGGATTTTCGGGTGGAATCGGGCGCGGAACGGCGTCAGGGCAGGGCAGCCGTGGAGACGGTGGCTGCCGCGGTCTGTTGCGGTTGTCCCTTAAACTCGCACAATCTCGCGCAGAGCGCCACCTTTTTCGCCTGCACTCGTTCCTTCACGGACCTGCTACGCCCCGTTCGCACGGTAGCGCGGCCGGATCGGCGGCAGCGCGGTCCGCCGCTGCGCGTTGCGGCGAGCCGGGCGCCGGCCGCGGCTGATACGGCGATGGGGTGCCGCGAGCAAGCCGCCAGACCAACACGCTTCCGTCGCCGCGCACCGCTTTCGCTGCCATCCAGACAACGCGGAGAGCGGATCGATTCCATTTTCTCCTGACGATCTTCGCAGCGTACGCGGCAGGCGAACTCGCGGAGATCGGTCCCCGCGCTTTACCTTCCCGCCGGATGCGTGGAGGCGCGGATCGGGGCGCGATACTCACCCGGCGCGGGTGAGCGCACGATGATCGGTGAGTGAGCGGACCGTGAGCGTGCCTGCGGTGTCGCATCAGGTGCTTTGACATTCGCGCGGCCCCAGGTTACGTTGCATGGCGTGATTATTGCAGCCGCGCCCCGCGTCCACGCCCCCCTTCCAGGGCAGGGAAACCGATGACCGCCCAGGTCCTCGGCGTGATCCCGGCCCGCCTCGGCTCCACCCGGCTTCCCCGCAAACCGCTGCACCCGATCGCCGGCAGACCCCTGATCGAATGGGTCTGGCGCCGCGCCGTCACGTCC
Organism: Longimicrobium sp.; assembly: GCA_036399995.1. GTDB lineage: Bacteria > Gemmatimonadota > Gemmatimonadetes > Longimicrobiales > Longimicrobiaceae > Longimicrobium. The sequence continues at coordinate 6,347 of DASWMA010000288.1, forward strand.
GGTGTTTTCGACCAGGTCGTGGTCGCCACCGACTCGGCCGAGGTCGAGGCTGCCGCGCGCGCGTTCGGGGCGGACGTGGCGATGACGCGGGACGACCATCCGTCGGGCACCGACCGGGTGGCCGAGGTGGCGCGGCGGCCGGAGCACCGCGGCTTTCGCGTGATCGTGAACGTGCAGGGCGACGAGCCCTTCCTGCGCCGCGACCACCTGGAGGCCGCCGTCTCGCTCGTGCGCGACGGCGGGTGGGACGTGGGGACGGTAGCCACCGAGATCGCGTCCGCCGACGAGTGGCGCGAGCCGGCGGTGGTGAAGGTGGTGCGCGGCGACGACGGCCGCGCGTTGTACTTCAGCCGCGCGCCCGTCCCGCATCCCCGCGACACGGAACCGGACTTCTCCACGGGCGAGTACCTGCGCCACGTGGGTCTTTACGTATATTCGCGCGACGCGCTGCTGCGCTGGGTGTCGCTCCCCGAGGGCGGGCTGGAGCGCATCGAGAAGCTGGAGCAGCTGCGCGCGCTGGCCGCCGGCCTGAAGATCGGCGTGGCGGTGGGCGGGCCGGCCGAGGGCGGGGTGGACACCCCGGCCGACGCCCTGCGCGCCGAACGGATCATCCTGCAGAGCCAGGCACCCATCGCCCTGGAGCGAGCACGCACATGACGGCCCTGAACACGGCGCCCACCAAGTACATCTTCGTCACCGGCGGCGTGGTCTCGTCGCTGGGGAAGGGGATCGCCGCGGCCTCCATCGGACGGCTGCTGGTCGAGCGCGGGCTGCGCGTGACCATCCAGAAGTTCGATCCCTACATCAACGTGGACCCCGGCACCCTCTCGCCCTTCCAGCACGGCGAGGTGTTCGTGACCGACGACGGGGCCGAGACCGACCTGGACCTGGGCCACTACGAGCGCTTCGTGGGCGAGGCGATGACCCGCGCCAACTCGATCACCACGGGGCGGATCTACCAGGACGTGATCAACAAGGAGCGCCGGGGCGAGTACCTGGGCGCCACGGTGCAGGTGATCCCGCACATCACCAACGCCATCAAGGACGCCATCAAGCGGCTGGCGCCCAACCACGACGTGGTGATCACCGAGATCGGCGGCACGGTGGGCGACATCGAGTCGCTCCCCTTCCTCGAGGCGATCCGCCAGTACCGGCAGGAGGTGGGGCGCGAGCACACGCTGTTCGTGCACCTCACGCTGATCCCCTACATCGCCGCCGCGGGCGAGCTGAAGACCAAGCCCACGCAGCACTCGGTGCGCGAGCTGATGGAGATCGGGATCCAGCCCGACGTGCTGATCTGCCGCGCCGAGCACCCGGTGAGCGCCGAGATGCGCCGCAAGATCGCGCTCTTCTGCAACGTGGACGTGGCGGCGGTGATCGAGGCGCTCGACGTGCCGACCATCTACGAGGTGCCGCTCGAGTACCACAAGCAGCGCCTCGACGAGCTGGTGGCCGCCAAGCTGGGGCTGGGCTCCGAGCGCCCCGACCTGGCCGAGTGGCGCGCGCTGGTCGACCGCGTGAAGGCCCCCTCGCGCGGCGAGGTGCGCATCGCCGTGGTGGGCAAGTACGTGGCGCTGGTGGACAGCTACAAGTCGGTCCAGGAAGCGCTGATCCACGGCGGGATCGCCAACGACGTGAAGGTGCGGATCGACTGGCTCTCGTCGGAAGACTTCGAGAACGGGCAGAGCGCCGACAAGCTGGGGCAGTACCACGGGCTCCTGATCCCCGGCGGCTTCGGGGTGCGCGGGGTGGAGGGGATGCTCTCGGCGATCGGCTGGGCGCGCGAGAACGGCCTCCCCTTCTTCGGCATCTGCCTGGGGCTGCAGACGGCGGTGATCGAGTTCTCGCGCAACGTCTGCGAGATCGCCGGCGCGCACTCGGCCGAGTGGGACGAGAAGACCAGCGACCCCGTGATCTGCCTGATGGACTCGCAGCGGCAGGTGACCGACCTGGGCGGCACGCAGCGGCTGGGGAGCTACACCGCGCGCCTGGCGCCGGGAAGCAAGGCCGCCGAGGTCTACGGCGCGCAGGAGATCAGCGAGCGCCACCGGCACCGCTACGAGGTGAACAACACCTACCGGCAGGCGCTGGAAGAGAAGGGGCTGCGCATCAGCGGGGTGAGCCCCGACGGGAACCTGGTGGAGATGATCGAGATCCCCAGCCACCCCTGGTTCGTGGCCACCCAGGCGCACCCCGAGCTCAAGAGCCGCCCCGACCAGCCGCACCCGCTCTTCGCCGGCTTCATCGCCGCGGCGGTGGAGCGGCGCGGCCCCGTGGCGCAGGCCCCGTCGGCCGACGGGGCGGAGACCTCCGCGAACGCGTCGCCGAACGGCACCGCGGCCGCGGACGCGCAGCCGCGCCTGGCCGCGCTGGCGGGGGACTGAGGCCCGTGGCGGAGCGCAGGGACGGCCGCGTGCACGCGCCCGAGATCGTGCTGGGGCTGCCGGTGGACGAGCTTCTGCCGGAAGCGGAGATCGCCGCGCTGGGCCTGCGGCGCCCCGTCATTAGCCCGGGCGCCGACGTCGCGCGGCTCTTCCGGGTGGGCGCGCCGTTCTGGGTGATCGCGGGGCCGTGCGTGCTGGAGAGCGACGCGCTGAACCTGACCATCGCCGAGGCGCTGGCCCGCATCAGCGACGACCTGGGGGTGCCGGTGATCTTCAAGGCCAGTTTCGACAAGGCCAACCGCTCGTCTCCCGGCAGCCCGCGCGGGCCGGGTGTGGACGAGGGGCTGGCGAAGCTGGAGCGGGTGCGCACCGCCACCGGGCTCCCGCTGCTGACCGACGTCCATCTCCCCGAGCAGTGCGAGGCGGTGGCGCAGGTGGTGGACGTGCTGCAGATCCCCGCCTTCCTCTGCCGGCAGACGGACCTGCTGGTCGCCGCGGGGAAGACGGGGAAGCCGGTGAACGTGAAGAAGGGGCAGTGGATGGGGCCGGCCGAGATGAAGGGCGCCGCCGCCAAGGTGCGCGGCGCCGGCGCGTCCGGCCTGGCGCTGACCGAGCGGGGGACCTTCTTCGGCTACGGCAATCTCGTCGTCGACATGCGCTCGTTCGCGCTGATGCGCGAGGCGTGCGACGCGCCGGCGGTGTTCGACGGCACGCACAGCGTGCAGCGGCCGGGCGAGGGCGCCGGCGTCAGCGGCGGCGAGCCGGGGCACATCCCGGCGCTGGTGCGCGCGGCGGTGGCGGCGGGGGCCGACGCGCTCTTCCTGGAGACGCACCCCGACCCGGCGCGCGGGCTGTCGGACACGACCAACATGCTCCCGCTGGCGCGGCTTCGTCCCTTGCTGGAGCAGGTGCTGGAGATCCGCGCCGCGGTGCACCCCTTCAGCTGGGAAGCGGGTGCGCGTGGCTGAGGCGATCGAGGCCGGCCTCGCCGCCCGCATCCGGCTGGTGGTGCTGGACGTGGACGGGGTGATGACCGACGGCGGCATCTATCTGGGCGCCACCGAAAGCGGCGAGCCGGTGGAGCTGAAGCGCTTCGACATCCAGGACGGGCTGGGAGTCCGGCTGATGAAGGAAGCCGGAATCCAGGTGGCCATCGTCACCGGCCGCGAGAGCCACGCGGTGGCCATCCGCGGCCGCGAGCTGGAGCTCGACGAGGTGCACCAGGACCCCACCGCCGCCAAGCTCCGGATCGTGGAGGAGATGCTGGAGCGGCTGGGGATCGGGTGGGGCGAGACCGCCTTCCTGGGCGACGACCTGCCGGACCTGCCGCTCCTCCGCCGGGTGGGGCTTCCCGCCGTCGTCGGCAACGCCACGTCCGACGCGCGGGCGACCGCGGTGTGGGTGGCGCGGAAGGACGGCGGGCACGGCGCGGTGCGCGAGTTCGCCGAGGCGCTGCTCACCGCGCGGGGGCAGTGGGCCGAGCGGGTGGAGGCGTACGTGGCCGTGCGCGAGGCCGGCGCCGCGCGGAGGTCGGGGCAGTGACCGAGACGCTCGCCGCGGCCGAGGGCGCCGCGCTCTCGATAAGCGAGACGCTGGAGCGCGCCCGCCGCGTGATCCGCCAGGAGGCGCAGGCCGTGGCCGACCTGGAGGCGCGCATCGGCGAGCACTTCGCCGGCGCGGTGGAGGCGATCCTCGATGCCACGGGGCGCGTGATCGTCTCGGGGGTGGGGAAGAGCGGGATCGTGGCGCGGAAGATCGCGGCGACCATGACCTCCACCGGCACGCCGGCCACCTTCCTCCACCCGGTGGAAGCGCTGCACGGCGACCTGGGGATCGTGGGGACGGGCGACGTGGCGGTGCTGCTCAGCAAGAGCGGCGAGAGCGAGGAGCTGCGCGGGCTGGTGGAGTTCCTGGGGCGGATGGGGGTGCGGCTGGTGGCGATGACAGGGCGCGTGGATTCGTCGCTGGCGCGGCAGAGCGAGTTCGTGCTGGACTGCTCGGTGGCCGAAGAGGCCTGCCCGCACGACCTGGCGCCCACCTCGTCCACCACGGCGGCGCTGGCGATGGGCGACGCGCTGGCGGTGGCGCTCCTGCTGCGCCGCGGCTTCGGCAGGGACGACTTCGCCCGGCTGCATCCCGGCGGCGCGCTGGGCCGGCGACTCCTCCTGCGCGTGGCGGACGTGATGGTCACCCGTGACCTTCCCCTGCTGGGGCCCGACGCGACGATGCGCGAGTGCGTGGTGCAGCTGGCCGAGCGGCGCGGCACGGCGGCGGTGGTGGATGGCGACGGCCGGCTGCTGGGCGTGGTCACCAGCGGCGACCTGACCCGGCTGATGGAGCGCGAGGAACGATTCTTTGCGGTAAAGGTAACGGAAGTGATGACGCACCATCCACTTACCGCCGAGCCCGAGCAGCTCGCCGCGGCCGCCGTGGGGGTGATGGAACGGCGCGGCGTGATGGCGCTGCCGGTGGTGGACGAAGCCCGCCGCGTGGTGGGGATGGTGCACCTGCACGACCTGATGCGCGCGGGCGCGGTCTAGCCGAGGTACGGAGGTACGGAGGTGCGGAGGTGCGGAGGTGCGGAGGTGCGGAGGTGCGGTCGGGGGGACCAGATTCCTGATCATTCCTCGTCTCCGCCATCCTGAGGCCGGCCACACCCTGGCCGCGGAGTGATGAGGCGACCGCAGGCCGAAGGATCTGTGGCCGACGCATGCGACGGAGCGGCCAAGCAGCACCGAAGCCGAGGCCGCAGTCCGCGAAGGCGGACTTCCCGAAGTTCCAGCCGCCGGTTTCAACCGGCGGATGTGCGGTGAGACGATCCAGCCGCCGGTTCCGACCGGCGGATGTGTGGTGGACGATCCCTGGTGGATGGAGCGATGAAGCGGTTCCGAACGATCCTGTTGCCGGCCCTGTGCCTGACGTACGCCGCCGCCTGCCGCCAGGCGCCGGCGGGCCCGGCCGTGGCGGTGGAGGCCAACAGCAACCAGGTGACCGTCGGGATGCGGCTCAAGATCACCGAGGCCGGCACGCTGAAGGCCGACCTCACCGCCGACACGGCCATCACCCCCGAGCGGCAGACGGTCACCCAGCTCCGCAAGGTGCACCTGCTGATCTACGAGCCGGGGCGGCCGCCCAGCGACCTGAAGTCCAAGACGGGCGAATACGACCAGCAGAACGGGATGATGACGGCGCGCGGCAACGTGGTGCTGGTGACCAAGGGCGACCGCGCCACGCGCACCATCACCACCCAGGAGCTGCACTGGGACCAGCGCGCCGACCGCGTGTGGAGCACCGTGGAGACCACCATCGTGGAAGGCGGGCAGACGCTGATCGCCGACGGCTTCAACTCCAACTCGGCCTTCACCAACGTGCAGGGGACCAACCCGCGCGTGAAGGGCGTGCGCGTGGGCGAGTCGGGGATCCGGTTCTGATGAAGCGCCTCGCCCTGATCCCGCTCGCGCTCGTGGCGCTCTTCGCCCAGGCACCCGGTGCCGCGGCGCAGGCCAACGTGTGCGAGCTGGTGTACGCTCGCGCGTTCAGCGCGGTGGGCGCCGAGGGGAACCGCGTGGTCAACGCGCAGGGGCCGCTGCTGGTGCGCTGCAACAACGGCGAAGAGCTGCGCTCCGACAGCGCGGTGGTGTACCAGTCGCAGAACGAGGTGCACCTCTTCCGCCAGGTCGACTACCAGGACCCCGGCCGCGCGCTCACCAGCGACAACGCCGTCTACAACAGCTCCACCGGCCGGCTGTACGCCACCGGGAACGTCGTCTTCACCGACAAGCAGCAGGGGAGCACGCTCCGCGGCCCCGAGCTGGAGTACTTCCGCGCCATGGCCGGACGGCCGCAGAGCCAGGCCACCGCCACGCAGCGCCCGCACGTGACCATCCGGCCCCGGGGCGGCAACACCAGCGGCGGCACCACCGGCACCCGCCGCCGCCAGCCGATGGAGATCGACGCCGACCGCGTCACCAGTGTGGGCGACCGCTACATGACGGCCACGGGGAACGTGGTGATCGTGGACAACGACACCCGCTCCACCGCCGAAGAAGCGTACTACGACCAGGTGGGCGACCACGTGGAGCTGCGCCGCCGCGCGAACGTGGTCAACGAGCAGTACCAGCTTTCGGGCGACTTCATCAGCAGCGACCTGCGGAACGGCTCCATCAGCAAGGTGCTGGCGCAGACCAACGCGCGGCTGGTGAGCGAGCGGCTGACGGTGACCGGCCCGCAGCTGCAGCTCTTCTTCGAGCGCGACCTGCTGCAGCGGATGATCTCCGGCCGCGTGACCGGCCCCGGCGCGCCGGTGGACAGCACCAGCCGCTCGGTCGCCGTGGCCAAGGGCTTCCGGCTGGAGGCCGACAGCCTCGAGGCGCTGAGCCCCGAGCAGCAGCTGCGCCAGGTGAACGCCGTGGGCAAGGCGCGCGGCGAAAGCTGGGACACCACCGGCGCCGTGCGCGTGCTGGTGGACACCGGCGCCGCCGCGGTCCGCCCCGACACCGCCACGCGCGTGATCACGCAGGCCCCCGATGCCATCGACCAGAAAGACGTGCTGACGGCCGACACCATCATCGCCTTCTTCCGCAGCGACAGCGCACGCGCGGACACCACCGGGCCGCGGCTGGCCGGCCGCCCGGTCGCCGCGGGAGGCGACACCACGCGCCGCGACACCGCGCAGACGCAGATCGAGCGCCTGCTGGCCATCGGCGACGCGCACTCCATCTACCGGACACGGCCAGACTCGACGAAACCCGCGAACCAGCAGCGGCCGGGGATCAACTACCTGGTGGGCGACCGCATCGACCTGCGCTTCAAGACCGGCGAGGTGGACGTGGCGCACGTGCGTGGCCTGAAACGGGGCCTCTACCTCGACCCCAACGTGGCCCGCGACTCGGCGGGGGTGGACTCGGCCGGGGCACGAACCGCGGGGCGGAACGCCGCCGGCGCGGGGGCCGGCGCCGCGCGTCCCGCGACGACCGGCGGGACGAGGGCGCCCGCGGCGGGAACGGGTCCAGCCGCGCCGCGCCCCGCGCCCACGGCGACGCCTGCCTCACCGCCGGCCGCGCCCGCGACGGCGCCGCCGACGACGCGGCCCGCGCCTCCGACGCCGGCCACGACGCGCCCGCTGTCGTTCGTGCCGCGGACGACGGGGCGGGGGACGGCGGCCACGTCCGGTCTGCGGACGGGAGGTGGCGCATGACGGCGCCGCGGCTGGACCGGATCGTGGGCGCCACGGGGCCGGGCGGGCTCTCCGCGCTGATCGCCCTGCGCGCGCTGGCGGCGGCCGACGACGGGGCGCACGCGGTGGACCGGGCGCGCTGGCTGACGGGGGTGCGCGAGGAGTACAACCGCTGGTACGGCGAGGGCGACGGGCAGGCGCCGGGGAACTTCCCCGAACCCGAGACCCTGCGCTACCTGGACGAACAGGTGGTGCGCCAGCTCTCCACGGCCGACGTGGTGGAGTTCCTGGCCCACCCGGATGGCGAGCCGGTGGTGCCCGACGGCGCCGGAAGCTGGGAGGCGGTGCGGCTCACGCCCTGGGCGCTGAACGAGCTGGAAGGCCGCCGCGCCGAGCTGCTGGAGCAGATGGACGGGCGCATCCGCGCCATCATGGACGGCACCCACGGCACCGGCGCGGCCTCCACCGAGGTGGCGCCGGGGGCCGACACGGCGACGGACGCCGATCGCGGTTCGGAGCTTGCCTTGAGCCCGCCCGACGAGGGCGCGCAGCCCGGGCGCCGGCGGTCGATGCTGGTGGAGGGCGGGCTCACGCTGTCGGCGAAGGGGCTGGTGAAGAGCTACCGCGGCCGCCGCGTGGTGAACGACGTGGACGTGCACGTGAGCCAGGGCGAGATCGTGGGGCTGCTGGGGCCCAACGGGGCGGGGAAGACCACCTCGTTCTACATGATCACCGGGCTGATCCGCCCCGACCGCGGCAAGGTGTTCATCGGCCAGCGCGAGCTGACCGGCGTGCCCATGTACAAGCGGGCGCGCGCGGGGATCGGCTACCTGGCGCAGGAGCCCTCCATCTTCCGCCGGCTCACGGTGGAAGAGAACGTGATGGCGATCCTGCAGATGATGAAGCTCTCGCGCGCCGAGCGGAAGCAGCGGCTGGAGGACCTGCTCGACGAGCTGGGGATCAAGCACCTGCGCAAGACCAGGGCGTACGCCCTGTCGGGCGGCGAGCGGCGCCGCCTCGAGATCACCCGGGCGCTGGTGAGCCAGCCGCGCTTCATGCTGCTCGACGAGCCGTTCGCCGGCGTGGACCCCATCGCCGTGCACGACATCCAGCAGATCGTGAGCGACCTGCGCCGCCGCGGGATCGGGGTGCTGATCTCCGACCACAACGTGGAGCAGACGCTCGACATCGTGGACCGCGCCTACATCATGTACGAGGGCCGTGTGCGCGTGAGCGGCACGGTCAGCGAGCTGGTCTGGAACGACGAAGTTGCCGAGATCTACCTGGGCCCGACGCTGACCGCCCGCATGCGTGAGCGGTACCAACACCCCGAATCGGAAGACGCGGTATGAAGACGGGTCTCTACCAGGGAACCACCCTCAAGCAGGAGATGAAGATCAACCCTCGCCTGTACCAGGCGATGGATCTCCTGTACATGCCCCTCCTCGACCTTCAGCAGCACCTCAAGCAGGAGCTGCTGAACAACCCGTTCCTCGAGATGGTGGAGAGCGACGTCGAGGAGCAGGTGGAGGAGCGCAAGGACGAGAAGGAAAACGAGAAGGACGACGAGATCGACTGGGAGGAGATCCTCCTGAACGGCTTCGAGGCCGGGGGCCGCCGCGAGGAGTACGAAGAGCGCGAGTACTACGAGCCCGTGAGCGTGGACACCAAGGAGCTGGGTGACCACCTGCACGACCAGCTCACGCTGCTGCGCCTCTCCGACCGCGAGATGCTGCTGGGTGAGGAGATCATCGGCAACATCAACGACGAAGGCTACCTGGAGTGCGGCCTGGAGGAGATCGCGCAGTCGCTCAACGACTTCATGCGCGGCACCGACGGGTGGGACACCGAGCGCCCCTATTCGCTGGGCGACGCCGAGCGGATGCTGCAGGTGATCCAGGCGTTCGACCCGCCGGGGATCGGCGCGCGCGACCTGCGCGAGTGCATCCTGCTGCAGCTGCGCGACGGCGTGGTGCAGGAGCTGGTGAAGGAGACCGGCGAGGGCGAGCCGCCGCACAGCGAGGTGGAGGAGCGGCTGCGCGGGTCGCTGGCCTACCGCATCGTGGACCAGTACTTCGACCAGCTGATCAACCACCGCTGGAGCGAGATCAGCAAGGAGCTGTCGATCACCCCGCGCGACGTGCAGGACGCCGCCGA
>DASWMA010000289.1:0-7745 GCA_036399995.1 Longimicrobium sp.
GACTCTGCTGACTCCGCGTGATCTATCTTCTCCGCTGTCATCCAGAGCTTTGCCCGGTAATCGGGTGTGACAACCGACGTCCAGACACGAGCGCCCCGCCACGATCCTCCGTGGGCGGGGCGCTTCGTTGCCGCGGCTCGCTCAGTTGGCGGCCTGTGGCCAGGGCGGGCAGAACTCCACGGGAAGCACCGACGCGATCAGGCGGAAGTCGCGCTGGTTCTCGGTGACCACCGTCAGCCCCATCTCGCGTGCGGAAGCGGCGATCAGGCAGTCGTTGGGGAAGGACCGGGCGATCCCGCCGGGACTCAGCTTCTTGAGCCGCACCAGCTGGGCGATCACCAGGGCCGCCTGCTTCCAGGTGCGGTGCGTGGGCGTGATCACCCGGCGCGTGCCTTCGAACGGCGCGATGAACCGCTCCTGCGTGCGCCGCTCCAGCACCGGGGTCACCGCGCCGGCCAGCAGCTCGGCCGCCACGGTGGAGTGCAGGAAGATGAACGGCGCGAAGTTCCAGGCGAACGCCTCCAGCGCGCTGTTCCACGCATCTTCGCGCGTGGCCCGGATGTACAGCCCCGAATCGAGGATGTACCGGGGCATTCAGACCTCCGCGGCGTCGCCGAACACGTCCACCAGCCCGGCCCCGCGCATCCCGCGGATCCCCTCCACCAGCGAGTTGCGGAACGCGACCATGTCGAGGGCCATCTCGATGGTTTCCGTTTCGGTGCGGGTGCCCAGCAGCTTCATCGCGCGATCGATCTTCGACTGGTGCAGTCTCATGTTCTTCCTCCGCGGAGTCTCTTTGTCGGACGGCTTCCCCTGTGGCATCTCATCTCCCTGTGTCTGCACACCTCGAATAAATGTACAGACACGTGGAGCACAAAGGAAGCGAATCCCCCGCGAAAAGGGAAGAGAAAAGCGCAATACGGCCACCGTGGGCCATGTTGCGCTTTCGCTGGCGTCAACCGCGCGCGTTTACCGGGCGTAGAACTCCACCACTGCGGCGTCGTCCACGATCAGCGGCACGTCGGAGCGCATCGGCAGGGTGATCATGCGGCCGCCGAACTTGTCGCTCGGGTCGATGGCCAGGTACCCGGGCAGGCGGACCTGCGGGCCGTGCTCCACCGAGTTCTTCACCTCGGGCATGTTGCGGGCGCGGTCGCTCATGGTCACGTGGTGCCCCACGTTCACCAGGAAGGCCGAGCGGTCGACCCGGCGGCCGTTCACCCGCACGTGGCCGTGCGCCACCAGCTGCCGCGCGGCGGGGATGGTGGGCGCCAGCCCCAGGCGGAACACCACGTTGTCGAGGCGGCGCTCGAGCAGCGCCAGCAGCGCCTCGCCGGTCTTGCCGCCCAGCTTGTTGGCCATCGCCATGTAGTTGCGCAGCTGGCGCTCGCTCACGCCGTAGTTCAGCCGCAGCTTCTGCTTCTCCAGCAGCTGCCGGCCGTATTCGCTCTGCTTGCGGCGCCCGCGGCCGCTGCCGCCCCCGGTGGGGCCGTGCTGCCCGGGCGGGTACGGCTTCTTGTCCGCCGTCTTGCGGGTCAGGCCGGGGAGCGGCGTCCCCAGCCGGCGAATCGCCTTCAGGCGCGGCCCTCGCTTGGCGACCATCTCATATCCTCCAGTCAGGTTCCTCGTTCGTTCGCGGCGCTTCCTGCAAACCGTGCTCCCACGCGCCGCGCAGTCGTGAACCGAGCTCCACGGCCGCCGCCGGGAAAATCGAGCCACACAAAGTAAGCAAGGTCGGGCGGGAGCGGAACCGTTGCCCCCAGGCGCGCGATGCGCCAAGCTTCCCACCGAGGCGCAGTTCGTCCGCAGTCTGGTGAGGTCCGGCAGATGGAGATCTTCGTCACGGGCGCCACGGGGGTGCTCGGCCGCCCCGTGGTGCGCCGGCTGGCCGCCGACGGCCACCACGTGCGCGCGCTGTCGCGCTCGCCCTCCAACGACGGGCTGCTGGCGCGCCTGGGCGCCCAGCCGGTGCGCGGCGACCTGTTCGACGCCGAATCCGCCGCCGCGGTGATGGCGGGGAGCCAGGCGGTGCTCCACCTGGCCACGCGCATCCCGCCGCGCAGCCGCGCCACCAGCGCCGACGCGTGGGCCGAGAACGACCGCATCCGCACCCAGGGCACCCGCACGCTGGTGGATGCGGCGCTGGCGGCGGGCGCCTCCATCTTCCTGTACCCCAGCGTCTGCTTCGTCTACGGTGACGGGGGCGACGCGTGGATCGACGCGGAGAGCGGGGGGGTGGATGCCCCGCCGGCCCTGGCCTCGACGCTGACCGCCGAAGACGAGGTCCGCCGCTTCACCGGCGGCGGGGGGCGCGGGGTCGTGCTGCGGATGGGCTACTTCTACGGCCCCGAGGCCGAGAGCAGCCTCGACACGCTGGCGCTGGCCCGGCGCGGCGCGGCCGTCGTGGCCGGCCCCGGCGACGCGTTCTACCCGTCGGTGTGGGTGGACGACGCGGCCGCGGCGGTGGTGGCCGCGGTGCGGTTCGCCCCGGCGGGCGTGTACGACGTGGTCGACGACGAGCCGCTCCCCCGCCGCGAGCTGGCCCGCGCCGTGGCCGACGCGGCGGGGCGGCCCTTCGTCGTCCGGCCGCCGATGTGGCTGCTGAAGCTGGTGGGCGGCCGGCAGACGGAGTTCATGGGCCGCAGCCAGCGCGTGTCCAACCGGCGCTTCAAGGCCGCCACCGGCTGGGCGCCCACCGTCCCCGACGCGCGCGAGGGATGGCAGCGCCTCGCCGCCACGCTCCGCCAGCCGCAGCATTGAGAGCGTTCACGGTGCACCGCCGAACAGCAACGGCAGTGAACAATGCGATCTCTGGGCGAGCACGAGAAAGCGGCACCGCGAGCAGATCGCAGTGCCGCCGTCCTTTCATCGCACCCATCCGTCAGTTGCTCGCCGGTGCCCAGCCGAGCGTCTCGACCGCGCGCTGCCTGCCGAGCTTCGGCAGGTCGTCGGCGGGGTAGACGTCCAGCAGCACGTCGCCGGTGACCGGGCGCTCGCCGTGGTTGCGGTCGAAGGCCACGCCGGCCACCAGCAGGGCGCCGCGCTCCAGCAGCGCCGCTTCGGCGGGGCTGCCGTACGCCGCCACCTCGTAGCGCCCGTCCACCAGCCAGATTCCCGCGTGCGGCAGCGTGTTCTGCCGCCAGCGGATGGTCATCCGCCGCTCTTCGTAGAACGAGTCCGGGATCAGCTTCCTGTCTTCCATCGTCCCTGCCTGTATGTGCCTGCCCCGCGCGGGAGCGTGAGGCCCCCCGTACACCCGAGCACCGCGCCGTGTGCCGGTGTCTCACGCAGAGCAGGAGAGAGAACGACCCATCTCCTCTGCTTCTCTGCTGCTCTGCGTGAGACCCTTTCAACGCCGGAACCGGAACGATGCCGGGCAACGCGGGATCACCGCCCGGCCGCGTCCTTCCCCGCGATCAGCGCGGCGACGGCGTCGAGCACGCGGGGGACGGGGGCGGCGGGGGGGACGATCAGGTAGCGCAGCCGCCACTCCGCCCCGAACCGCTCCTTGTAGCGCCGCAGCCCGTCCAGGTCGCGGAAGTGCTCGCCGTGACGGAAGACCACCGAGCCCATCTCCTGCCACCGCTCGCCCACCGCGTGCGTCTGCAGCCCTTCCAGCGGCGCCATCCCCAGGTTGAACTCGCGGTAGCCGCGCGCCTTGGCCCACAGCATCAGCTCCACGAACAGGAACTCCATCACCCGGCGCGGCGCCGCGCGCGACCAGCGCACCAGGTCCACCGTGGCCTCCGTACCCTCCGCGCCCAGCCACAGGTTGGCGAAGGCGACGACCTCCCCGTCCACCCGCACCACCGCCACGGGGAAGTTCGCCAAGTACGCCGCGTGGAACCGCCCCGCCGCGAAGCCCTTCTCCCCCCCGCCCCGCCGCGCCAGCCAGTCGTCCGATACCGCCTTCAGCTCCGCGACCAGCGCGGGGACGGCGGCGGCGTCCACCACCTCGAAGCGCGCGCCGGCGCGGGCCGCCTCGTCGCGCACGCGGCGCATCGCCTTCCGGCGCCGGTCGTCGGCCGAGAAGGTGTCGAGCGGCACCACGGCCTCTTCGCCGATCTGCAGCAGCACGTGCCCCATCTCCAGGTACAGCGGAAGGCTCTCGGCCGATGCCTGGTAGAACACGGGCCAGGCGCCGTGCCGGTCGGCCTCTTCGCGGAAGCGCCACGCCAGCTCCCCCGCCTCCGCCTTCTCCCCTACGGGGTCGCCCATCGCCACCCAGCTCCGTCCGCTCACCGCGTACATCAGGAACGCGCCGCGCGTGGGCCCGAACATCAGTGCCTTGTCACCCAGCAACGCGAGCTGCGCGTTGGCCCGCGGCGACAGGGCGGCGATCGCGCGCGCCGCCGCCAGCTCGTCGGCGCCCGGCGGCCGGGGCCCGGCGCGGCGCGGGCGCAGCAGGTGCGCGGCGGCCGTCGCCGCAACCATGACGGAGACGGCGGCCGACGCGCGGAGAAAACGGGCCAGGTCGGCTCCGGGGGCCATGTGCAGCCACACCCCGGGCGTGTAGATCTCGCGCTTCAGGGCGAAGAAGGCCACGCCCACCACCGCCACCAGCACCGTCGCGACCGCCGCGATCCACCCGGCGGTGTACGGCTCGTCGCGGAGCGCCGTGCGGCGGTAGAAGCGCTCGCGGCTGACCAGCACACCCCCCAGCGCGGCCGCCAGGGCCAGCGCCTCTCCGTACTCCAGCCCCTTCAGCAGCGACGCGGCGATCCCGGTCACCAGCAGCCAGATGGCCACCCGCCACGCCCGCGCCAGCCGCATCTGCAGCCCGCGCGCGACCAGCAGCAGCCCCGCACCGCAGAGCGCGGCCAGCAGGTGCGACGCCTCGATCACCGGCAGCGGGAGCCAGCCGTGGATCACCGCGAGCCGCGACTGCGCCACGGGCCGAGCCGCGCTGAACAGGAGCACGGCGCCGCACACGAACGCCGTCACGGCCAGGACCTGCGGCTCCAGCGCCGCGTACAGCCCGGCCAGCGGCTCGGGCACGGCGCGCACGCGGCCGCCCAGCTGCCGCAGCTCGTGCACGGCCAGCGTGACCACCGCCAACCCCAGCGGCAGCAGGTAGTAGATGGCGCGCCAGGCCAGCAGCGCCCCCAGCACCTCGGGCGCGGGCACGGCGGGGCTCAGGAAGAGGAGGATGACGGACTCGAGCACCCCCACGCCGCCGGGAACGTTGCTGGCGTGCCCCACCGCCTGCCCGGCCACGAACACCGCGAAGAACGACGCGAACGACGGCGCGCTCGGCGGCAGCAACGCGTACATCACCGCCGCGGCCACCACCCAGTCGAGCGACGACGACCCCACCTGCACCAGCGCCATCCGCAGCGACGGCAGCTCCACCCGGAAGCCGCGGATGGTGACCCGGGCCCCCATCGCGGCCATGACGAAGTACGCCACGATCACGCCCAGCAGCAGCGCACCCATCGGCCGCATCCACGCCTCGCCCAGGGGAAAGCCCTCGGGCACGCGCGGCGGGTCCAGCAAGAAGGCCACGCCGCCCACCGCCAGCAGCCCCAGCCAGTAGGTGACGTTGTAGAACGCCACGATCCGCGCGATCTCGCCCGGCGTAAGCCCCCAGCGCGAGTACAGCCGGTAGCGTAGCGGCGCGCCGGTCAGCAGCGGAAAGCCCAGCGCCATGCTCACGCCGTAGCCCACCAGCGAGGCCAGCGCGATGCGGCCGTACGAGAGCGAGCGGCGCACGTAGCGTACGCCCAGCGCGTCGTACAGCGTGAGCACGGCGTAGCTCACTGCGGTCATCGCCACCGCCAGCCAGAGCCGCGACGGCGGGATCTCGCCAAGCTCGCGGACGAGGTCGGCGTAGTGGTAGTTGCGGAGCTCGCGGTGCAGCAGCCACACCGCGAAGCCGAAGAGCGCCACGCCCACCACCGGGGTCAGCGAGCGCAGCCGGCGCAGATTCATCCGGATCGGTTTCCCAGCATCGAGTGACGGCGTCCAACGATTGCGGAAAGATCCGCCCCCCGGTGCCGTCGCGCCACCACTTGCGGAGCCGGACGAAGGGCGACGGGGCGGACCACGCGCCGTTTCACCGTGTCTCCGCGCTTCCGTGTGATACCCGCGCTTCCAAGTTAGCACGCCCCCTGCACCTGTTCTCGCCCACATCGCACGGGACGGCACATCACCGGAGGCTGGATGGCGGCAGATAGGGAGGTCGAGACGCCGGCACGCACCGCCGCGCCCGCGTCGGGGGCCGACGCGGCCGAGGCGGTGCTCGCGGCGTACGAGGGGTGGCTGGAGAGCTTCCGGCGGGTGACGCGGCAGGCGCGCTCGCGCTTCCTGAACCGCGAGTGGCACGAGTGGCAGAACGACGCGGCCGAGCGCATCGACCTGTACCCCGCCGCCGTCGCCAGGGCGGTCCAGACGCTGAGCGGCGCCCGGGTGGACGGCGCCGGGGCGCGCGACCGCTTCGCCGCGCTCACCGGCGGCCGGCCCGACGCGGAGCTGGCCGAGACCTTCTACAACTCGGTGATGCGCCGCGTGCTGGCCATCGTGGGCGTCGACCCGGCGACGGAGTTCACCGCCGCCGCCGACGGGCTGCACGACGCGGATTCGCGCGACCCCGTGCACCGCTCCTTCGACGGCGGGCTCACCGGCCCCACCATCGCCGCGCTCTTCCGCGCCACCGAGCTGGCCGACGCCTTCGCCGAGCTCGACGGCGACGCCGAAGCCTGCGCCCGCGCCGCCCGCGACCAGCTGGGGGAAGACGCACGGCGGGCGCGCGGGGCCGACCTCCTCCCCTTCCTCTTCTACCGAAACAAGGCCGCGTACCTGGTGGCCCGCATCCGCCTGGACGGCGGCGAGGTGCGGCCGCTGCTGATGCCGCTGGTGAACGGGCCGAAGGGCGTGCGGCCCGACGCGGTGCTCACCACCCCCGACGAGGTGCACGTCGTCTTCAGCTTCGCGCGCTCGTACTTCCACGCCGACACCCACCAGCCCGCGGCGGCCATCGAGTTCCTGCGCACGCTGATGCCGGCCAAGCCGCTCCACGAACTCTACACCTCGCTGGGCCACAACAAGCACGGCAAGACCGAGCTCTACCGCGAGCTGGTGCGCCAGCTCTCCCGCGGCGACGCGCGCTTCGAGCGTGCCGAGGGGATCCGCGGGCTGGTGATGAGCGTGTTCACCCTCTCCGGCTATCCGGTGGTCTTCAAGGTGATCCGCGACGAGTTCGGCGCCTCCAAATCCGTCACCCGCGACACGGTGAAGGACCGCTACCGGCTGGTGTTCCGCATGGACCGCGTGGGCCGGCTGGTCGACGCGCAGGAGTTCGAGGACCTGGCCTTCCCGCGCGACCGCTTCGACCCCGCGTACCTCGAGGAGCTGCGCGGCGACGCACCCTCGGCCATCCGCGACGACGGGCGCCGGGTGGTGATCCGCCACCTCTACACCGAGCGCCGCCTGCGCCCGCTGGACCTGTACCTGCGCGAGAGCGGCGACGAGGCGGCGCGCGCGGCGGTGGTGGAATACGGCAACGCTATCAAGGACCTGGCGGGCGCCAACATCTTCCCCGGCGACCTCCTGCTGAAGAACTTCGGCGTGTCGCGCCACGGCCGCGTGATCTTCTACGACTACGACGAGCTGGCGCTGCTCACCGAGGTCCGCTTCCGCTCCATGCCAAGGGCGCGCTACGAAGAAGACGAGATGGCGGCCGACCCCTGGTTCTCGGTGAACGAGGGCGACGTGTTCCCCGAAGAGTTCATCCCTTTCCTGGTGCC
>DASWMA010000290.1:0-7417 GCA_036399995.1 Longimicrobium sp.
CCCACCTGCGCGGCGCCGTGGGCCAGCTCCAGCAGCACCCCGGCGGCGTTCTCGGCGGTGTCGTCGCGGTCCAGGCTGTCCCACACCTCGTCGAAGGTCTGGTCGAACCGCTTCCGCTCGCCGGCGCCGGCGGACGCGCGCACGATGTTGGCCAGCGTCATCAGGCGGTCTTCGTGCCGCGCCATGTGCGGGAGCAGCGCCTCGAACACGGTCAGCGCGGGGGCGAAATGCCCGCGCTCGGTCCAGAAGTAGGCGATGTCGTGCGCCAGCGGCGCCAGGCGCGGGTGTTCGGGGCCGTAGCTCTCGAAGGCGGCGCGGGCGTAGCGCTCCGCCTCGTCCAGGTGGTTGTGCCCGGCGGCGATCACGAACAGGTCGTGCTGGGCCGAGCCCTGGATCGAGCGCAGCGAGTGGCGCCGCGCCGCCTTCAGCGCGCGCAGGTGGAAGCGGCGCGCGGCGGGGATGCTCCCGCGCTGCATGTACAGGTTGCCCAGCCCCGAGAAGGCCATCGCATAGCTGCTCCAGTCGCCGCTCTGCCGGGCCAGCGCGATGGAGCGCCGGAACCAGGTCTCGGCACGCGAATACTCCGTCCGGCGGCGGGCCAGGCGGCCCACCGCGTACGCCGCGCCGGCGTCGAATGGCACCGTCATGGCGGCGGCCTGCGCGAACGCCACGGCCGTCGCGCTGTAGCCGTGCCGGTCGGCCCAGAGCGCGATGTGCTGGCAGGCCAGCTCCACGCTCTCGGGGCGCGTGGTGTCGGGCGCGCCCACCATCCGCACCAGCGTCATCAGCGGCGACTCGAGCTGCACCTCTACCCCCGTGGCGCGCACCATCGCGTGCAGCGTGGCCTCGGAGCCGGGCTCAAAGAGGTCGGCGCGGCTCTCTGGCGGAAAGGTCGCCCACAGCGTCACGTCGCGCCCGATCTGCCAGAGCAGGAAGCCGACCTGCTGTCCCTTCATCTCGTCCAGGATCGCGAGCCCCTCGAAGGCCTCCGCGCCGTGGGTGATGGCAGGAGGGGTTCGCCAGCGGCGCGTGGTGCGGCGCACGGGCGGAGAAAGGCGCTTGGGTCGCATGTCACACCGAGGTACTGAAGGTGTTTGGGAGGGCCCCGCATGACGAGGGAGGAAATCGTACGGCATGATAAGGCGCAACCCACTGCCGCGCCATAGTCTTATCTTGCCCCATCATCAAAAGTGCGCAGTGGGCGTGTGTCGAGCTGGCGTATTCGGATCGTACGTGAGGTGGCCACCCAGCGACACCAGAATGACCTAAGATCATGCCCCACAAGCGTATGATTCGCATGTAAGTCCGCTCCCATCTGTCCTTCGGGTGCTGCTGTCCGTGGATTTGTGACGGGTTGCGGATCGACGTCCCAACCGTGTCTTCGGTGGCCGCAATGTATCGGATTATGGGTGATCGAATTCCTCACCGGGGCGGCGTCGGGAAGGACGGGGGCTCCGGCGGCGTAGGCGGCGGGGTCCCGTCCGTCCGAAGCGCCGGGCCTGCGGCGTTCCTGGGGGCGGCGGCGGGCAATGTGTGGATCACGCCCCCGTGCGGCAACGGTGCGGCGGCGGGGTTTCGCGGCGCGTGACTCCGCGCGGCGACGGCGCTACCATTCTGCCGACGCCCCACCGGCCGCTTGCCAGCACTCCGTGCCCCGCGTCATCTTCCACGTACCCGAGGAGGTGATTCCATGAAGCCGCTCCTGATCGTGCTGGCGCTCGCCGCCTTCCCGGCGGCCGCCGCGGCGCAGCAGGTGCCCCCCGCGCTCCCGCCCACGCTCCCGCTGCCGGGAAGGGACACGCTGCCGTCTCCGCCCCTGGTGGTGCTCCCCTCCGACAGCCACGCAGCGGTGGTGCTGGCGGGCACGATGGAAGGCGCCGCGGTGGGCGCCGTGTACGGTGTGGTGCTCGCCGACCTGCGCCCCGATTGCGCGCCCTCCACCTCGCACGGCGCGTCGGCGGTGCAGGGCGCCCTGTTCGGCGGCGTGTGGGGCGGGCTGCGGGCGCTGTTCACCGGCCGCCGCCACGCGCGGATCCGAACCACCACCGAAGGCGACCGCCTGCCCAGGACCACGCCCCGGCCCAGCCCCGATCGCGGCGTGGCCGTTCCGCCGCTGGCGAGCGAGCGCTGCCTGGCGTCGCCCATGCACGTGTCCGAGGGCGCGCGTTGACGGCTGCGCGGGCGACACGCTCCGGGCGCGCGCCGACCGCGTGCCCGGGGCCGGTGTGCGTGGTGCACCGTGGGGGTACGATCCCCGCGGGGGTTGCGCGGCGGGGGACGAGGTGGACAACGTGTACGGCGTGACCGCCGATAGAATGGAGACGCGATGATCCGCCTGGGCGTGACGGGTACCGACACCGGGGTGGGGAAGACGCTGGTCTCTACCGTTCTGCTGCGCCTGATGCGCGCGCGGGGGCTGCGCGTGGCGGCGCTGAAGCCGGTGGAGACGGGCGTGAGCCCCGACGACCCGCACAGCGACGCCGCCCGCCTGCGCGACGCGGCGGGCGCCGGCGACCCGATCGAGCTGGTGCGGCCGCTGCTGCTGAAGGAGCCGCTGGCGCCGTGGGTGGCCACCGCGCGCGGCGGCACGCAGGTGGACCTCGACGCGCTCGACCACGCGTTCCGCACGCTGAGCGAGGGGCGCGACGCGGTGCTGGTGGAGGGCGCGGGGGGGCTGCTGGTTCCGCTCACCCGCGAGGTGGCGTACGACGGCCTGTTCGTGCAGTGGGACCTGGACCTGGTGGTGGTGGCGGGGAACCGCCTGGGCGCCATCAACCACACGCTGCTCACGGTCCGCGCGGCGCACGACGCGGGGCTGCGCGTGCGCGGCGTGGTGCTGAACACGCAGGACCCCGACCCCCCCGGAATCGCCGAGAGCACCAACCTCGAGACGCTGCGCGACCTGCTGGCGCCCGTCCCCGTGCTCTTCTTCCCCTGGCTGCGGAAGCCGTCGGACGAGCGGTACGTGCTGGAGATCGCCGAGGAGAGCGGCTTCGACACGCTGATCTCCGCGCGCAACGCGCCGCTCTGACTCGGCCTCCTTCGCACGTCGCCGGAGCGGTGCCGATCGCCGTGCCGCCGTCGCGGGGGCCGGCGAGATCGCGGGGGCGGCTCCGGCACGGACCAAACACGCCGCACGGCATCTGCCGGCGGCGTGTTCTGCTCTGCAGGCACCCGGGTGAGGCGGCCGGTTCGACAAAACTCTTGTTTACCGGCCCTTCCGCTGACATCTTTGCGCCGAGCCCGTCACCTTCCCGGCACCGCTCCCTCACCTGCCGTGTCCACCCCGCTGGTGCTGCTCGTCGATGCGCACGACGACAGCCGCGCCATCTACGCCGCCATCCTCCGCCACGCGGGCTACGCCGTGGCGGCGGCCGTGCTTTGGGACGAGGGGCTGATCCACGCCCGGCTCGCGCCGCCGGACCTGGTGGTGCTGGGGCTCGCGCCACCGCGCGCCGCGGCGCTGGATTGCGTCCGCTGCTTTCTGGGCGAGCCCGCCACCGCGCGCGTGCCGCTGCTGGCGCTCAGCACCGTGCCGGGCGTGGACGAGCGCGACACGCTGCTGGCGGAAGGGATCACGGCGTACCTCCCCAAGCCGTGCACCCCGCTGGA
Source organism: Longimicrobium sp. (assembly GCA_036399995.1). Lineage (GTDB taxonomy): Bacteria > Gemmatimonadota > Gemmatimonadetes > Longimicrobiales > Longimicrobiaceae > Longimicrobium. Next base: position 3,613 of record DASWMA010000290.1, read on the forward strand.
GCTGCTCGCCGAGGTCCGCCGCCTTCTCGCAGGCTGATACCCAACGCGGTGATGGACTGTGCATTCCGCACCCAACGCCTCCTCCGTCATCCTGAGCGCCGACCACGCCGACATCGCGGCATGCGCAAATGGTTGCAGGCCGAAGGATCTATCGCCGGTTTGCGCGAAATCCCCAGTCGTAGCGCATCCGATGGTACAGATCTTTCGCGCTGCGGCCGTCGCAGCACGCCTCGGGTGCAGCGTGGTCGCGCGCGGGATGACGGGGAGCGGTGTCGTGCGAATGCACAATCAATCGCTGAGCCGTTATGACATCCCGCCCGCTCGCCCAGGATCCACCGACGGATCGTCCTCCCGTCCTTCGCGAGCCGCGGCGTACGGCGTGAGGGCCGGCACTGCTGAAGGGTCACACGGAGCAACGGAGGAAACGGAGAACTGCCACCAAGTTCTCCGCTTCCTCCGTTCTTCCGTGCCCGGCTGACGCAGTGTTTTCCGTTGCTGGAACGCCACGATGCGTGAGGGATGCGCGCCCGGAGGGCCGGGACGCCGCCGCGCCTGGCGGATGCGGAAGGATCGCGCGGAACGCCTGCGCGGCGGTGGCCCGGCGCGGTTGGGCACAGTGGTACCGTGCCCTACCGCGCGCGCAGCCCGGCCCGGAGCGCAGCGGAGGGACACGCCCAGCCCCAGGCGTTTCCCTCCGTTCGGCCCTCCGGCGACCCTCCTCTACGACTCGCCGTGCAGCTCGCTGCCGCTCACCACGCGCACCGAGCCCACGTCGGGCTGCTTCCCGGTGATCATCCCCTTCACCACCTCGAACAGCACCACGGGGCGCGGCGTGTCGCTCTTCATGTAGACCACGCTGTCGGCCTCCACCAGCACCAGCGTGAGGCGCGGGTCGTCGGGGCCGCCGTTGCGCTCGCCGCCCTCGTCGGCGAACCAGGCGCGCCAGTCGGGCTGGTAGAGGCGGCGGATCTGCTCGCGGTCGCGCGACACGCGCGCGGTGCCGCTCACCGACACCCACTCGCGGGTGCGGTCGCGGTAGTACGACAGGTTCACGTGCGGGTCGTGCTCCAGCTCGTCGAGCTTGTCGCTTTCGCCCTCGGTCACGAACCAGAAGTCGGCGATCGCGTCGCGCTTCTGCGTCGCCATCGGCCGCGACACCAGCCGGCCGTCCAGCCGCCGGGTGGTGAACATGGCGATCTCGATCCCCTCCACCAGGCCGTACAGGTCCTCGAGCTTCTTTTCGGTGGGGACCTGCTCGGCCCCGTGCGGCGCATGGCTCTCGGCCATCATCCCTCCGGTTGTCTAGCGTTTGTCCAATCTTCAAACGGAGTGGGGGGCCGGTGCAGCATGCGTGCCGGGGTTGCCGCCGGCGGGGCTTTGGCGGCATGCTCATGCGCTTCCGGCAGGGACGTTTCTCATCCGCAAACCGGTGCCCCGTGGCGCAGCTCCGGCACAGGCTCGAGATCCTCGGCGCGGCGCTGCTGTTCTCCACCGGCGGCGCGGCGATCAAGGCCACCGCGCTCACCAGCTGGCAGGTGGCCAGCTTCCGCTCGGGGGTGGCGGCGCTGGTGGTATGGCTGGTGATGCGCGACGCCCGCCGCGGGTGGACGTGGCACGCGCTCCCGGTGGGCCTCACCTACGCCGCCACCATGGTGCTGTTCGTGGCCGCCAACAAGCTCACCACCTCGGCCAACACCATCTTCCTGCAGGCCACGGCACCGCTGTACGTGCTGGTGCTGTCGCCGCTGCTGCTGCGCGAGAAGATCCGCGCGCGCGACCTGGGGTTCATGGCTCTGGTGGGAGTGGGGATGCTGCTGTTCTTCGTGGAGCGCGCCCCCGCCGTGGCCACCGCGCCCGATCCCAGGACGGGAAACATCCTGGCGCTGGTGAGCGGGGTGTGCTGGGCGGCCACCATCATGGGCTTCCGGTGGATGGGGAGCCGCGCGGGGGGCGACGGCAACACCTTTCCCGCGGTGGTGGCGGGGAACGCGATCGCCTTTTTGGCGTGCCTCCCGATGGCGCTTCCCGCGCACCCGGCGGCGGTGGACGTGGGGGTGATCGCCTATCTTGGCACCTTCCAGATCGGCGCGGCGTACCTGCTGCTGGCCACCGGCATCCGCCACGTGGGCGCGGTGGAGGCCAGCACGCTGCTGCTGCTGGAGCCGGCGGTGAACCCGTTCTGGGCGTGGCTGGTGCACGGCGAGCAGCCGGGCGTGTGGTCGCTGGCCGGCGGCGCGCTGATCCTGGGTGCCACGCTGGCCAAGACCGTGGTGGACGGCACGCGGCGGGACAAGCCGCGTCCGGAGGCGCGGGAGTCGTGCGGTGCGGAGGTACGGCCCACGGGCGAGTGATCCCGCGTGGCAGAGCCTCGTTCCGGAATGAAGATCCCAAGGACATGTCTCACGCGGAGCAGCAGAGCAGCAGAGAACAACCAATCTCCTCTGCTGCTCTGCTGCTCTGCGTGAGATCCTTCAGTCCTGGAACCGGAACGATTTCGGCAACATCGCCTGAGGCGTGTCACGCCCCGATTTCGGTTGAGACGCAAGCGAAAGGGCCCGGCGCACTCGCCGGGCCCTTTCGCCGTTCGTACTCCCGTACCTCCGTACCTCCGTACCTCAGTTCTCCAGCGTCCACTCGATCGGGAGCGTCACCAGCACCGCCACGGGCTGGCCCTTCAGCTTGGCGGGGCGGAAGCGGAACCGCTCGACCGCGCGGATCGCCGCGTCCTTGAACGCATCGTGGGTCGACTCCTGGATCTGCACGCTGCCGGGCTCCACGTTGCCTTCCTTGTCGATGATCAGGATCACCGTGGTGCGGCCCACCGCGCCGGCGTCGCGCAGCAGCGGGGGATAGCTGCGCTGCAGGATCATCTCCGCCTGCCGCTTGTTGCTCAGTTCGGGCTGCACGTCGGCCGCCGCGGCGTCGATCGGCGCGTCCCAGCGGGGGAGCGCGCCCCCGTCCGGGGCGGGGTTCGTCGGCGGCACGGGCGGGTTCGGGTCGGGCGTGCCGAACACGTTGCCCACCACGCCGATGCCGGAGGTCTGCGCCGCCGTGACCGGCGTGGCGTGCGGGTCCGGCTCGGGGATGCTGGTCGGCACCTGCTCGGGCGCGGGGATCTGCACCGTCTGGCCCTTCACCGGCGCGGGCCTGTCGCGCTCTGGCGCGGGCGGCGGCGTCTCCACGCGGGCGACCCTGGGCGTGGCGGGCGGGATCGGCCCCAGGTCGATGACGATCTCGTCCGGCTTCTCCGGCCCCGTTTCGGCGGCGGTGAGGAAGCCCGCGGCCAGCAGCCCGTGGAAAACCACGGACGCGGCGACGGTGCGCGGCGACCAGACAGAGCGCTTCCTGCGTTCGGCGACGACCTTGAACATGTGCTCCTCCGATGGGGCGGTGTGGACAGCTGGGCCGCTCGCACGGCCCGCCGGTTCACGGGCGGGTGCCGGATCGGTCCGGGCACCCGGGAGAAGCGGGAGCGCCTGCAGTCACTCCCCACCAGGCTGTACTGCATCAAGCCAGCCGGTGTTCCTGCCTCCGCGCGCCTCTCCCGCGGCGCGCGGCCCTTCACAGATCTAACGGACGGCCGTTCGGCGTTCTGACAACGCCATGGGGAGAACTACGTTGTCGGGTGTGGGGAGGTTGCAGGAACGGCAGGGGAGGAGGGGACAGGGGATAGGGGACAGGGGACAGCAGGCGTGGGTCATCCTGGCGACGTCTTCACGAACCTACAGATGCTTCAGTCTTGTCCGAACCGAGAGACTCACCCCCTCCCCCAGGTTGTTTTGGGGGAGGGGGTGGCGAGCCTTGG
>DASWMA010000291.1:0-3919 GCA_036399995.1 Longimicrobium sp.
GTTCGACAGGTAGTTGCCCAGCACGCGGTTGGTGGCGTTCAGCACCGCCACGCTCGCCGCCCGGTACGGGTCGTCGGCGGCCAGCGCGGCGCCGATCAGGCTCTTGCCGTCCACGTCGCTGCGGATCAGCGCCACCACCACGTCGGCGTCGAAGGCGCGGAACGGCTTGATCCCCACCATCTGGAACTTGACCCGGCCGTCGAGCACCTGGTCGAGCGCCGCCAGCGTGGCCATGGCGGCCAGCCGCAGCTCCAGCGCGTGGCCGCTTTCGCCCTCCAGCTCGCCCACCGCCGTCTGGCCGCCCCACTCCAGCTCCACGCGGCCGTGCGCGCGCCCCGGCCGCGGCGCCTCCACGCGCGCCGACACGAAGCGCACCCGGCGGCGCGGCTCGGCCGCCGGGAGGTGGCAGATCTGCACCTGCGCCTGCTGCGCTTCGAGCCCGTGGCGGCTCAGCACCGCGTGCACCACCATCTCCGATGGCGCGGGCGCCCCACGGTCGGCGATCACGTACACGCTGTAGGGCGGGCCCTCGATGAACGCGCGGCGAATGCCCTCGATCGCCTCGAGGTCGGCCCGGACGCTGTCGAGCGCCGCGGTGTCCAGGGTTGCTGGCATGGCGGTGCGGCTCTGTGGCGGGAGCGTTTGTTTCTTGGGGGATGCCGAACGTTGAGGCGCCGCGGGCGCGCTGTCAAGAAGTACAACGCAAACGGGGCCCGGAACACACCGTGTTCCGGGCCCCGTGCGCCAAACCGTGCGAATTCGGCCGGCTCAGTAGCGCAGCAGCGCCCCCGCGCCCTTCATGTCGGCCACCTCACCGGGGTCGGCATAGGCCACGGTCACACCCTGCCCCTCGGCCATGCGCACCATCTCTTCCACCACGTCCACCCCGGTCAGCGCGGTGGAGCCGTCGTAGGGGCAGGATTCGAGCTCGCGGGCGAACACGAAGCCGCACTGGGCGCAGCGCACGCCGTCGCGGCGCTGGTCGCGGGCCAGCACCAGCGTGTCCACGCGGCCCTCCTGCAGCGCCGAGAGGGTGCCCTGGAAGCCGGCGGTGGCCATGTAGTCGTGCACCACGCGGTCGCGCACCTGCTCCACCACCTCGTGCAGCGTGCGGTCGAGCTCTTCCTTCAGCAGCGGCTCGAGCTGGCGGATCACCTCGGCGGCGTTCTCGTCGACCCACATGGGCCCGGTGTGCACCACCCGCTGCAGGATGCTGTCGGGGAGCTGCTCGCTGAATGCCGAGAGGTTCTCCTCGGTGCCCAGCAGCACCAGGTCGTCGGGGGCGTAGCGGCGGACGAACTCCTGCACCTCGGCCGCGAAGTCGCGGAAGAAGTGCTTGGTCTCTTCCAGCTTCCGCCGCTGGTAGCGGCTCTGCGCGTAGCCGCCGGCCTGCACGTCGTGCGGGGGCGGCAGCGGGTCGCCGCGGCGCTCCACCTGGTCGAGCACGGTGCCCTGGTACACGCTCAGCAGGCGCACGTGCTCGCGGTCGAGGAGGATCACGCCGTAGTGGCGGTACCCCTCCAGCGCCTGCGCCAGCGGGGCGATCACCGGGCGCGGCGCCACGATCAGCCGGTTCTGCAGCGGCGCGCGGGTCTGCAGCGCGTCGAACCAGTCGCCGCCCACCTCGGCATAGATCACCACGCCCAGGTTCCCCTCGTTGTAGTCGGTCGAGAGCCACGCCTGCACGCGGTCCCACAGGGTTTCCACGCCCTGCTCGTTCTCCGACATCCACTCCGACTGGAGCTCCTGGAACTGAGCGCGCTTCTGGCCGAGGAAGACCTGGTGCGTGCGCTTGTTGTTCTGGTTGACCGACATGTCCAGGAAGAGCGATACGACGGGCCGGCCGGTTTCCTCACGGTTGATGAGCCGCTCTAGATCCTGTTTCGTGATCATTCTCCGCACTCTCCAGGTGGCAGGATCGGGGCACCACGCCCGCGGGTGCTGCTGCTGGCGGCGGTGCAAATCGGACGCCACCGGAGGGGGCGAAGGTACGGGCCGGGCATCGGAGGGAGCCGACGGAGCCCTGCGCCTCACGCAGCCGGCGCGATCGGCGGATCGCTGCATCCGCACAGGGAATCGCGCGCGAAGCCGCGGGGACGCGGATCCAGCCGTGGGGGGCGAATGCGGGTGCGGACGCAACCGGGCGCACCCGGCCTTGCGCCGAGACAATCTGTGACCATGCCACCATCTTCGGGACATTCCTATGGTACAGCCTGTCCCACCTGCGACCTGCGCGCCACAGCCGCCATCCCGTTCCAAACGCCGCAAGAGCGAAGTCTAACCCCATATCCATCTTGAGTTTACGGCAGCCGTGGAGCCGCTGCGCGACCTCCGGACCCGCACGGTCCACCCGTTGCCTGAGAGTCCGCCGTGTGCCGCGGGTCACCAGATCGAGGCAGGGAGTCTGTTGAATGACATGATCGCTCAGACGCAAACCGGGCAGTCCGCCAGTACAGATCCGTTTGAGATAATCATCGCGAGATTCCATTCCTTCTGATCGACCGGGCCGTGCAGGGCCCCGCGCGGCGGATGGCCGCGGCGGGTTTTACTTCTCCATCACGCCAAGAGGAAAGCGACCGATGAGCAAGCCCAACGAGCAGGTGATCACCGGCAGTTCCAACAGCGGCAACCTTCAGGAAGCGCTGGACGCCGCCGTTTCGCAGGTGGGCCACGCCCAGACGTGGCGGCTGGCCTCCATCGACGGACTGGTGGGCGGGTTCGCCGGCAACGACGTGCACGTGCACATCTACGCCGGCGCGGGCGCGGCGGCCGACCGCGACCTGGCGCTCCCCGACGACGGCGTCGGCACGGCGGAGAGCGAGACGCGGCAGGGGTTCGTGGAGGTGCTTCCCGAGGGGATCAGCATCTGCCAGGACGGCGCGCAGTACGAGCTGGTGTGGCGCACGGTGGACGGCGAGCAGCGGCTGCGGCTGAGGCCCGCCAACGGCCGCGCGGGGAGCGTGCTGAAGCGCTTCGCCAACAAGGGGGTCGAGGTGAGCGTCACCGGCCCGATCGTGCACGTGGAGTGCACGCGCATGGACGTGGAGCAGGCCGCGCCGGCGCTGGTCGCCACCTGATGTCGCGGGCGACGGACGGCCGCGACAGCACCGTCCGTCCGCGTGTTTGCGCCGCCACCGGGCACCTGCCCGGTGGCGGCGCGTTTTTCAACCATGTCGGGTGATGGCTGGCCGACGCGTCGAGCGGCGGAGCATGACGCGGAGGATTCCCGACGGCGGGGGTTGACCGGTTTTCTAGCTTACAGGCACGGGTCCTGAAGCGGGTCCGTGCATTGCGGCGCGGGCGAGGCTGGCCGCGCCGTCCCCTGGAAGGGAGAAGGCTGAAACATGGGCGACTTCGACTACCGGGCGGCCTGGGAGTCCGGGTTCACCTGGAACGACTACCTGGAGAAGGAGATCCGCGAGCACCGCGGGCTGTGGGAAGGGGTGTGGCAGAAGTCGAAGGTGCCGGCGTGGGCGCTGGACGAAGGGCGGCGCGCGGCGGGCGAGTGGAGGGTGCTGGTGATCAGCGAGGACTGGTGCGGCGACGCGTCGAACACCGTGCCGGTGATCGCCCGCCTGGCCGAGGCGCTGCCCAACCTGGAGATGCGCGTGGTGAAGCGCGACGAGAACCCCGCGCTGATGGACCGGCACCTGACCAGCGGCTCGCGCTCGATCCCGCTCGCCGTGATCCTGCGGGACGACTTCACGGTGGCCGGCCAGTGGGGGCCGCGTCCGTCCGAGTTGCAGAGCTTCGTGCTGACGGAGAAGAAGGCCGCGCTGCGCCCCGTGGGCGACATCTACCGCGACGTGCGCACCTGGTACGCCCGCGACCGGGGCGAGAGCACCATTCGCGAGCTCCTGGGGCTGGTAGAGGCGGCCGTGCGGCGCGCCGCGGCCTGTGAGCATGTCGCTTCACGAAC
>DASWMA010000292.1:0-2880 GCA_036399995.1 Longimicrobium sp.
CGGCTCGAAGGCGGCCGCGTCGAAGCTGAGCGAGGCGAACTGCAGCACCCGGTCGTCCGGGCCCACGCCGAACGCGCGCTGCTGCGCGGCCGCCACGTTGCACACCCCCCGGTGCGGCACCAGCACGCCCTTGGGGCGGCCGGTGGAACCGGAGGTGTAGATCACGTACGCCGCATCCTCCGGCGTCACCCCGCCGCGCGCCGGGTTCGTCTCCGGCCGCGACGCCCACGCGGGCGCGGCCCCGTCCAGCTCCAGCACCGGCACGCCGCCCAGCTCGTCGAGCACCCCGGCCAGGTCCCGCGCCACCGCGCGCTGCGCCAGCACGACGGCCGGGGCGCTGTCGGCCAGCATGTACGCCAGGCGGTCGGCCGGGTACGCGGGGTCCAGCGGCACGTACGCGCCGCCGGCCTTCAAAACGGCCAGCACGGCGGCCACCATGTCGGGGCCGCGCTCCACGCAGAGGGCCACCCGCACCTCCGGCCCCACGCCGCGCGCGCGGAGGTCGTGGGCCAGCCGGTTGGCCCGCGCGTTCAGCTCCGCGTAGCCCAGGCGCTCGTCCCCGAAGACCACCGCCGTGGCGCCGGGCGCGCGCTCCACCTGCCACTCGAACAGCTCGTGGATGCACGCCCCGCGCGGATACTCGTCCTCCGTGCGGTTCCACGTCTCGAGCATCAGCCGCCGCTCGGCCTCCGGCAGCAGCGGGAGCGCGCCCACGCCCTGCAGGTCGTCGGCGACGAACGCCTCCAGCACCCGGCGCAGGTACGCCAGGTGGCGCTCCACCGTCGCCCGGTCGAAGAGCGCCGTGGCGTACTTGACGCTCCCCAGGATCCGGTCGTCCGCCTCCCACAACCCGAGCCAGAGATCGACCTTCGCATCCACGTGCGCGGACTCCACGGCCACGCCCGCTTCCAGCCCCGGGAGCGACAGGGTGTTGCCGTCTCCCCGGGCCATGTTCTGCCACGCGATCACCACCTGGAAGAGCGGGTGGTGCGACAGGCTGCGCGCCGGGTCCACCAGCTCGACCACCTGCTCGAAGGGGATGTCCTGGTGGTGCTGCGCCGCGAGCGCCCGCTCTTTGACCCGTCCCAGCAGCTCCGCCACCGTGGGCGCTCCCGACAGCTCCAGGCGCAGCGCCAGGGTGTTCACGAAGCAGCCGATCAGCCCTTCGATCTCGCGCCGTCCGCGGCCTGCCGTGGGCGTGCCGATCACCACGTCGTCCTGGCCCGAGAGCCGGGAGAGCACCACGGCCCACCCGGCCACGAGCGTCATGTACAGCGTGGTGCCGTGCCGCCGCGCCAGCGCCTTCAGCCCGGCCGTGAGCGCCGCGTCCAGCTCCACCCCCAGCAGCGCCCCCGCATGGTCCACCTGCGCCGGCCGCGGGCGGTCGGTGGGCAGCTCCAGCAGCTCCGGTGCGCCGGAGAGCGTCCGCGTCCAGTAGTCCGCCTGCTCCCGCAGGACGTCGCCCTCGACCCACCGGCGCTGCCACACCGCGAAGTCGGCGTACTGGACCGGCAGCTCGGGAAGGTGCGCCGCCCTCCCCTCGCGATGGGCGGCGTAGAGCGCGGTGAGCTCGTCGAAGAGCACGCCCGTCGACCAGCCGTCGCTGACGAGGTGGTGCATCGCCAAAACCAGCACGTGATCGTCCACCGCCAGCCGGACGAGCCGGCCGCGGACGAGCGGCCCCCGCCCGAGATCGAAGGGCGCATGCGCCTCTCCGGCGATCAGCCGGCCGAGCTCCTCCTCCGCGTCCGCCCGCCCGCCGAGGTCGTGCTCCACCAGGTGGAATCCGCTCGCCGCGGCCGGCGCGATCCGCTGCTCGGGAACGCCGTCCACCTGCGCGAACGTGGTGCGCAGTGCCTCGTGGCGGGCCACGACCCCGTCCAGTGCCCGCACCAGCGCGTCCATGTCCAGCGCGCCGCGCAGGCGCAGGGACTTGTGGAGGTGGTACACGCTGCCCGGGCTCCCCAGCTGCTCCAGGAACCAGAGCCGCTGCTGGGTGAACGACAGCGGCAGCGCCCCCGTGCGCCCGGCCGGCACCACCGGCGGCAGCACCGGCAGCCCCGCGCGGCGCATCTCCTCCACCGCGCTCGCCAGCTCCGCCACCGTGGGGCCCTCGAAGAGCGCCCGCAGCGGCAGCTCCACGCCGAACAGCTCGCGGACCCGCGACACCGCCCGCGTGGCCAGGAGCGAGTGCCCGCCCAGCTCGAAGAAGCTGTCGTGCACCCCCAGCCGTGGGACGCCCAGCACCTCTGCCCAGATCCCCGCCAGCACCTCCTCCACCGGGGTGCGCGGCGCCACGTACGTCTCCTCGTCCGACCCGTACTCCGGCTCCGGCAGCGCCTTGCGGTCCAGCTTGCCGTTGGGGTTCACCGGGAGCGCGTCCATGTGGACGAACGCGGCCGGGACCATGTACTCCGGCAGCCGCGCCGCCAGGTGGGTGCGCAGCGCCTCGGCGCCCGCCGGGTCGCCCACGTAGTAGGCCACCAGCCGCGGGTCGCCCACCTCCCCGTCGTGCGCCACCACCACCGTCTCGTGCACGGCCGGGTGCTCGGCCAGCCGGGCCTCGATCTCGCCCAGCTCGATCCGGAACCCGCGCACCTTCACCTGCGCGTCGCCGCGCCCCATGAACTCGATCGTCCCGTCGGGCAGCCACCGCCCCAGGTCGCCCGTCCGGTACAGCCGCGCGCCGGGCGACGCACCGAAAGGATCTGGGACGAAGCGCTCGGCAGTCTGCCCCGGCAGGCGCCGGTACCCGCGCGTCACCCCGGCGCCGCCCAGGTACAGCTCCCCCGTTACCCCCACCGGCACCGGCTCTCCGGAGCCATCCAGCACGTAGATGGTGGCGTTGGCGATCGGGCAGCCCGGCGGCATGGAGCGCCC
>DASWMA010000293.1:0-10635 GCA_036399995.1 Longimicrobium sp.
ACTCGCTGCTCGAGCGCTCGCAGCCCAGCTGGGCCGCCGCCGTCCCCGCCGACGCGAAGTCGAAGGACGGTTTCTGGTACGGCACCTACCTCACCCCCGAGGTGATCGCCTTCAACACCGCCGCCGTCCCCGCGGCCCAGGCGCCGAAGGACTGGGACGAGGTGCTGGACCCGAAGTGGAAGGGGAAGGTGGTGATCCGCGACCCGATGGCCAGCGGCACCATGCGCGCGATCTTCGGGATGATCATGGCGCGCTCCATCCGCGCCACGGGCGACACCGCGCAGGGATGGCAGTGGCTGCGCCGGCTCGACGCGCAGACGCGCGAGTACACGCTCAATCCCACCCTGCTGTACCAGAAGCTGGCGCGGCAGGAGGGCGTGGTGACGCTGTGGGACCAGCCCGACATCGACGCGCTGAAGGCCAAGGGCACGTCGTGGCCGATCGACTACGTGATCCCGTCCAGCGGCACGCCGGTGCTGGTGGACGGCGTGGGCGTGGTGCGGGGGACGAAGAACGCCCAGCTCGCCCGCGACTTCGTGGAGTGGGTGGGCGGCGCGGGCGTGATCCCCGCCGCGCGCGAGTTCTTCCGCCTTCCCGCGCGCGGCGACATCCCCGCCGACTCGCTCCCGCCGGCGCTGCGGCAGATCAAGACGCAGCTCAAGCCCGAGCCGCTGGACTGGAACCTCCTCCAGCAGCGCACCCCCGAATGGATGCGCTACTGGGACGAGCACGTGCGGGGGAAGGGCGGGCGGTGAGGTCCCCAGGCTTCAGCCCGGCGGATGAATCCGCAGCAACGACCACGGGAAGCCTCGCAAACCGCGCGAGGCTGATCACCGCAGCCTCCAGCATTCCAGCGGCAATGTCGCGTTCGCAGTCCGCGAAGGCGGACTTCCCGCCCTTCCAGCCCCGGGTTTCAACCCGGGGTGGGCGGCGGATCGCGCCCCTGTCCATCGCACCCTCACGAACACCGCGGCCGCAGTCCGCGAAGGCGGACTTCGTGTTGTCGTTGCCGCGACTTCAGTCGCCCGGGCCAGACTCAGCTACGCGCCGATGCTCCGCCTCGAATCGCTGACCCGCCGCTTCGGCGAGACCGTGGCGGTGGACGCCGTGTCGCTGCGCGTGGAGCAGGGCGAGTTCCTGACGCTCCTGGGCCCCAGCGGCTGCGGGAAGACCACCACGCTGCGGATGATCGCCGGGTTCGAGCACCCTACCAGCGGCAAGGTGGTGATCGGCGAGCGCGACGTGACGGCGCTCAAGCCGCAGAAGCGCGACGTGGGGATGGTGTTCCAGAACTACGCGCTCTTCCCGCACCTGAACGTGTGGGACAACGTGGAGTTCGGCCTGCGCTCGCGCGGCGTGTCGCGCGCGGAGGCCAAGCCCAAGGTGGAGCGCGCGCTGGCGCTGGTGGAGATGGAGGGGTACGGCGAGCGGAAGGTGCAGGCGCTCAGCGGCGGCCAGCAGCAGCGCGTGGCGCTGGCCCGCGCGCTGGCCCCCGAGCCGCCGCTGCTGCTGCTGGACGAGCCCCTGTCGAACCTCGACGCCGCGCTGCGCGAGCGCACCCGCGACGAGCTGCGCGCGCTGCTCAAGCGGCTGGGGATGACCGCCGTGTTCGTCACGCACGACCAGGAAGAGGCGTTCGCGCTCTCCGACCGCATCGCCGTGATGAACCGCGGCGTGCTGCAGCAGCTCGGCACCCCCGAAACGCTCTACGCCGCGCCGGCCAACGCGTTCATCGCCGCCTTCCTGGGGCGCGCCAACTTCCTCCCCGCCACGGTCGAAGGCGCGGAGGGCGATTGGCTCGCCTGCCGCCTGGACGCGGGGCCGGTCTGGCGCGCGCGCGCCGCGGACGTGGGCAACGCGGCGGCGGGAACGGCGGTGCGGTTGATGGTTCGCCCCGAGTCGCTCCACGTCTCCCGCGAATCCTCGGCCGACGATGCGCTGCGCGGGCGCGTGCTGGACCGCCGCTTCGCCGGCGCGCAGTCGTTCTACCGGATTGCGGTGGAGGGCGCCCCCGAGCTGCTGGTGCAGGGCGGCCTGGGCGATGCCGAGGCGGGCGACGCGGTGCGGGTCACGCCAGCTCCGGGCGCGAACGTGCTGGCGTTCGCGCCGGAGGGATAGCAGGGCTGGATCAACCGTCCAGGCAGATGGGCTTCGGCCCCGTCCAGCAGGGGTAGCAGCTGTCGGCGCACGTCTCGCCGCAGGTCTCGTGCTCCTCGGCGCAGGTGGCGCAGGTGGGCAGGACCTCGGATGGGCCGGTGCAGTGGTCGTTGCCGCTGTATTCCGCTGCCCGCGGCCCGTCTCTCTCGGCCAGCCCGACGGCGCCACCCCAGCGCGAGGGCGTGCTGACCTGGAACGTGTCGATTTCCAGGGCGTCGGCGCGAAGTCGGAATTTCTGCATGGTGCACCTCGATCGTAAGGAAGTGTGGGATGGTTTGCCGCCGGGGGCGGCGCGGGCGGGTCAGCAGAGGTCGGAGCCGGAAGGATCGCCGCAGGTGCCGCAGACGTTGGGCGTGAGCCAGCAGGTGCCGCCGCACGACATCACGTCGCAGGTTGGCTCGTGGAAGTCGGTGCCCGGCGGCTCGCACCCCTTGCCCGTGTCGTACGACTCGCGCGCCAGCACGGTGCCGGCGGCGTCGCCCTGCCCGGCGCGGGGCACGAACGTCTCCACCCGCAGTGCGTGAGGATCGAGCTTCATCTTGCGCATGGTGGCCTCTTGGGGGGGTGAGGACGGAGGCGGGATCGCCGCACCAGCCGGGATCGAGCCGGGCGTGAGCGCAATCTAACGTTTTACGGCGGGATAGGTAAACGGTGGCGGACGACCGGCGGGGCAGGCGCGGGACCTGGGTGCTGGCGGGGGTGGTGGTCTTCATCCTCGTGTGGCTGGTGCTGTATCCCAACCTGTTCGTGGTAGGCGACAGCTTCATGGACGCGGGGCGGGTGACCGGCCGGCACTACGCCCGCTTCTTCGGGAGCGCGGCGGAGCTGCGGGCGTTGTGGAACAGCGTGTGGATCTCGCTGGCGAGCGTGGTGCTCTCCGCGCTGATCGGCGTGCCGCTCGCCTTCCTCTTCTCGGGCCGCGAGTTCCCCGGGCGGCGGCTTCTGGGCGGGCTGGCGTCGATGCCGGTGCTCCTGCCGCCGCTGGTGGGCACCATCTCGTTCCTCTTCCTCTACGGCGAAAGCGGCTTCCTCACTCGCGGCGTGCAGACGCTGCTGCGGATGGAGGAGGCGCCCTGGCGGCTGGACGGCGCGTGGGCGGTGCTGCTGGTGCATGCGTACACGATGTACGTGTACTTCTACATGTTCGTCTCGGCCGGGCTGGCGCGGCTCGACGCGGGCTACGCCGAGGCCGCCGCCGCGCTGGGCGCCGACCGCTGGACCACGCTGCGCCGGGTGACGCTGCCGATGCTGGCCCCGGCGCTGGGCGGCGCGTCGCTGCTGGTGTTCATGACGTCGATGGCGAGCTTCAGCGCGCCGTACGTGTTCGGTGGCGGCTTTCGCGTGTTGACCACGCAGCTCTTCTCCAGCAAGCTGAACGGCGAGAGCGGGCTGGTGGCGGTGGAGGCGGTGGTGCTGGCGCTGGTCTCGCTCGCCTTCCTGGTGCCGCTGCAGCGCTACGAGGCGGCGCGCGAGTACACCGGCGCGTCCAAGGGGTTGGCGGCCATGTCGCGCGAAACCTCGGGGCGCGGCTGGCTGCTGACGGTGGCCGCGGCGGCGTTCGTCCTCTTCCTCCTCCTCCCGCACCTTACGGTGCTGCTGGTGTCGTTCGTTCCCGAGGGGACGTGGACGATCCAGGCGTTCCCCCCCGTGTACAGCGCCGAGCCGTACCGGCGGATGTTCTCCGACGCGGAGCAGCTGCGGCCGGTGATCAACTCGCTGCGGATGGCCACGGTGGCCACCATCGCCAACGTGGCCTTTGCCTTCGCGGCGGCGTACCTGCTGGCGCGCACGCGGGTGCGTGGGAAGGGTTTCGTGTCGGCGCTGGTCACGCTGCCGTGGGCGCTGCCGGGTACGGTGCTGGCGGTGGCGCTGGCCTCCACCTTCAGCATCAACCGGCCGCTGACCGGGCAGCTCGTGCTGGTGGGGACGTTCGCCATCCTCCCGCTGGCGTACTTCATCCGCAACATCCCGCTGGTCACGCGCGCAGCGCTGGCGTCGTTCCGCCAGCTCGACCCCTCGCTCGAAGAGGCGGCGGCGTCGCTGGGCGCGGGGCAGGTGACCACCATGCGCCGGGTGGTGCTGCCGCTGGTGCTGCCGGGGCTGATGGCGGGCGCGTTGCTGGCCTTCGTGACCGCGCTGGGCGAGTTCGTCGCGTCGATCCTGCTCTACACCAACCGCACGCGCCCCATCAGCATCGAGATGCTGTCTCAGCTCCGCGCCTTCGACTTCGGCGGGGCCAGCGCATACGGGGTGCTGCTGATCGTGCTGGTGGCGCTGGTGTTCGCGACGGGGTACCGCAACGTGGTGGAGGGAGGGTAGAGGAGCGGGAGCGCGAGGGATCGAGGGAGCGCGAGGGATCGAGGGATCGGGGGATCGGGGGATCGGCCGGGATCCAAGGCATCGTGGGCTCGGGCAGCATCCAGGGGCTCGGCCAGCGTCCAAGGGCGGATGAATCCGCGGCAACGACTACACGAAGTCCGCCTTCGCGGACTACCGGCTTCCGCGCGGCTTCGGTGGTGGTGCACGGAGCCGACGCCCGCGGGGGCACTCGTGAGCCAGTTCGTGGATCAGAATCAGTCCCGGGGGCGGATTTCCGGCGGGCATGGCGTCAAGGGGAGGTGCGAGATGCTACGCGACACTCTCTTGCAGGTGTAGATTGGGGCTGCAAACGTAGGTGCCATCCCCGCACCTCGTCCCTCGCTCCTCCTGCAAAGGGAACGGCCATGAAGAAGCTCTCGCTGGACCTCAACGCGCTACGGGTGGAATCGTTCGACCTCTCGTCCGGTGGCCCCGCGCCGCGCGGCACCGTGCGGGCGAACGATTCCGGATCCTTCACCGGCCAGACGACCTTCACCGAGACGATGGTCGAGACCACCACCGATCCCAACCAGAACTGCATGTGCTACAGCAGCAGCCCGTGTGTGGAAACGCACGCGACCGCCTGCGGCGCGGAATGCATCTGACCTCCAGACGGTGATCCGGGAGGGCGGCCGACTACCCCCCCCATCCCGGCCACGCAGCCCCCACCGCATGCGCCCGCGGTTGCAGGGCGCACGTGAAGTTGTCCCTCCCCCAGGCTGTTTTGGGGGAGGGACAGCCGCGAAGCGGCAGGGAGGGGGCCCCCGCCGCGGCGCACACGCAAAGTCGCCCACCGCTGGCTGTTCGAGCGAGCAACCGCCGCGAAGCGGCAGGGAGACGGCTCCCCGCGGCGTTCGCTGGCGCAATCCATCCATCCCGCCTAAACTTCCGCCCCATCGCACTTTCCGGCATCCGCCCACCCGCACGCCCAAGTCGTTGCGCGTTCTCTACGTTTCACACTCGTTCCCCCGCCGCGGCGACCCGCTGAGCAACGTGGGCGGGATGCAGCGCGTGGCCACCGGCCTGCACGCGGCCCTCGCGCTGCACCCCAACGTTCACCTCTCGTCGCTGGTCCTGGAAACATCCTGGGGCGCCACGCCGTATCGCATGCCGGGGTACATGGCCGGGCTGCTGCACCGGGTTCCGGCGCGCGTGCGCGACGAGCGGATCGAGGTGGTGCTGTTCTCGTCGATGGTCACGGCCGCCACGGCGCCGGCGGTGCGCGGGCGCGTGGCGAAGGCCGGGGCGCTGCTGGCCGCTATCCCCGTGGGGCGCGACGTGACGCTCCCCACGCCGGGGTACCAGTGGCTGGTGCCGCGCATCTTCGGCGCGCTCGACCTGGTGTTCCCCATCAGCCGCGCCACGGGCGACGAGTGCCTGGCGCGGGGGCTCGACCCGGCAAAGATGCACGTGGTGCCCTGCGGCGCCGACACGGCCTCGTTCACGCCGCCGCCCGACCGCGCCGCCGCCCGCCGCGAGCTCCTGGCCGCCATCGGCGAAAGCGTGCAGACGGTGCCCGACGACACGCTGATCCTGGTGAGCGTGGGCCGCCACCAGGAGCGGAAGGGGTTCCAGTGGTTCGCCGACGAGGTGATGCCGCGCCTGGGCGCCGGCGTGCTGTACCTGGTGACCGGTGAGGGGCCCATGACCCCGCGGATCCAGGCGGCCATCGGCCGGCACGGGCTGGGCGGGCGCGCGCGGCTGCTGGGGAAGGTGCCCGAGCCCATGCTGCGCACCCTGTATCGCGGCGGCGACCTGTTCGTCATGCCCAACGTGCACGTGCCGGGCGACATCGAGGGCTTCGGCGTGGTGATGCTCGAGGCGGGGTTGTGCGGGATGCCGGTGCTGGCGGCCGACCTGGAGGGGATCCGCGACGTGATCCGCGAGGGCGAGAACGGGCACCTCCTTCCCAGCCGCGACGCCGGCGCGTTCGCCGCCGCCATCGGGCGCTACCTGGGCGACCGCGCGGCGCTGGGCGCGGCCTCGGCGTCGGCGGCGCGCTTCACCGAGCGCACCTTCTCGTGGACGGGGGTCGCCGATCGCTTCGTGGGGGTGTTCCACGAGCGGCTGGGGCTTCCCGCGGCCGGACCGGCGGCGCCCGCCGTGGGCGCGCGCTGAGATGCATCACCCTCCCTCCCTGCGAGACTCATGAACCTGGAAGAGCTGATCGCGGTTACCGGCGCGTTCCTGGTGGTGCTGATCCCGGTGGCGGGGCTCACCGCGCGCTTCGCGCTGAAGCCGCTGATCGAGACCGTGGCCAAGGTGATGCAGGCGCGGCAGGGGAACGAGGCGCTGCAGCTGGCCGAGCGCCGCCTGGCCGTGCTGGAGCAGGAGATGGCGCTGATGCGCACCGAGCTCCAGCAGATCGGCGAGAGCAAGGAGTTCTACCGCCGGCTCGCCGAGTCGTCGTCGATCGTGGAGACGCCGGCCCGCGACGGCTGAGCCTTCCCCGCCGCGGAAGATTCCGTGGCAGGGCCGGGACTGCGGATGGTCACACGGAGCAACGGAGGGAACGGAGAACCGCACGCGCGTTCTCCGTTCCCTCCGTTGCTGTTTCCGCTGCTATGATACCGAATTCAGCGATCGATTGTGCATTTGCGCGAAACCGCCTCCCGTCATCCTGAGCGCGACCACGCTGCACCGAGGCGTGCTGCGAAGGCCGCAGCGCGAAGGATCTATACCGTCCGATGCGCTACGACTGGGGATTCCACGCAGGCCGGCTATAGATCCTTCGGCCTGCCGTCATCCGTGTGGCCGCAGGTACAGCGTGGCCGGGCCTCAGGATGACGGGGGGAGGAGTGGGGTGCAGAATGCACGAGAATGCACAGTCAATCACCGCATCTGGTATGACATGACACCCCGTTGTTCGCGGACCCGCGGCGCGCGCCGGACCTGCCGCGTCAGCGCAGCGTCTCGCCGGCCAGGATGCCGTAGAAGTCGATGTCTTCGAACTCGCCCCACTTGAGCACGTGCTTGCGCATGCGGCCCTCGAAGGTCATCCCCAGCTTCTGCATCACCCGGCCCGAGGCGGGGTTGCGGCAGTAGTGGTGCGCCGCCACCCGGTTCAGCCCCAGCACGCGAAAGCCGAACTCCACCACCGCGCGCGCGCCTTCGGTGGCGTATCCGCCGTTCCAGAACGGCCGCGCCACCCAGTAGCCCAGCTCGCCGCGGCGGTGCGGCGGCTCGATCTCCAGCCCGATCGCCGCCACGATGCGCCCGTCATCGGCCAGCGTGGCGGCGAAGACGGCGCTTTCGCCGGTTTCCCAGCGCGCGACGACCCGCTGGATCCACTCGGCCGCCATCCCGTCGGGGTAGGGATGCGGGATGTGCGCGGTGTTGTACGCGATCTCGCGGTCCGACACGATCTGGTGCACCTCGTCGGCGTCGGCCGCGGTGAACGGGCGCAGCACCAGGCGCTCGGTGCGGAGGGTGGGCTGTTCGGGCATCCTGCCGGTCCGGTTCGATAACGGTAGACGATGTCGTTCAGGGGATGACGGAGCGGTCCGCGTCATGGGGCCGCAGCGGGCGCTGCTCCACGAGGTATTCCTCCACCACGCGGCCGCCCAGCAGGTGCTCGTGGATGATGCGCTCCAGCACGGGGGGATCACACCGCGCGTACCACGCGCCTTCCGGATAGACCACGGCGATGGGGCCGCCCTCGCACACGCGCAGGCAGTTGGCCTTGGTGCGCGCCACGCCGCCGTGCTCCGACAGCCCCAGCTCCTTCAGCCGGCGCTTCAGGAACTCCCACGCCTCGAGCCCGCGCGGCAGGTCGCAGCACTTGGGCTTGCTCTGGTCGCAGCACAGGAAGATGTGGCGATGCGCCGCCGGCACCCCGGCCGCGTGCGCCACCCGCCGCAGCCGCTCGGGGTCGAAGGTGGTGTCGCGCTCCGGCGCCTGGTCTTCGCTCACCGCTCTCCTCTCGTGGTTCCGATCGCGTCGCCTGCTCCCCTGCCCAATGTGCGGCTCCACCCGCCGAGGATCAATCACCCGGCGGGCGTCCGTCGAAAAAAGCTGCGCAGCGGGTGAGCAGATGTAGATTGCTGCCGGGTTCAGCCTGCACCCGGACAGGGAGCGCTTTCGTGAGCACGCAACCGTCCTCGGCGTCGTTCGGCCAGCCGGTGCCGGAGCTTCCCGTCGCCGACGTCGAACGTGCGCAGCAGCATTACCGCGATGCGCTCGGCTTCGAGATCGGCTGGCTCTACGAGGGGGAAGGGATCGGGGCCGTGTCGCGGGGAAAGGTGGCGATCTTCTTCCGCAGGAGAACCCCGCCGTTCGAGCCCGCGGTCCACTGGGTGTTCGCCGACGACATCGATGCCACGTACGACGAGCTGAGGTCCTCGGGCGCGAAGATCGTGGAGCCTCTGGAAGAGAAGCCGTGGGGGATGAGGCAGTTCACCGTGGAAGACCTGGACGGAAACCGCTTCTACTTCCATCACGACTGATACCAGGTTGCCGGGCATCGTTCCGGATTCGGACCAGCGAAGATGTCTCACGCAGAGTCAGCGGAGTCATCAGAAAACCAGAGCAGTTTCTGCTGACTCTGATGACTCTGCGTGAGCTTCCAAACCTATCCTGATCCCGAACCAGGCTTTGCAACATGGTATGACAGAAAAAGGAACCCGTCCTGAATGCGCTCGCACTCAGGACGGATTCTGCGACCGTCTTCCAGCTCGTTCCGGCGCGGCGTCAGCTCGTGGGCCGGCGCTCGGGGGCACCGCCGCGGCGGCGGGCGAGCATCGCGTCGATGCTGTAGCGGCCGGCTCCGCGGGCGGAGAGGTAGAGGAAGACGAAGGAGTAGAGCGCCGCCAGCTCGCCCTTGTTCACCACCGGCCAGAAGCCGCCGGAGGCGTGCCCCAGGAAGTACGCGAACGCCATCTCGCCCGCCAGGATGAACGCGGCCACCCGCGTGCCCAGCCCCAGCACCACGAAGATCGGCAGCACCAGCTCGAGCACTCCCGCGAACCATCCGCGCGAGAAGCTGGGCGGCACCTCGCCGCCCAGCACGCCGAACATCTTCTGCGCGCCGTGCTGCATCAGCATCAGCCCCGCCATCACGCGCAGCAGCAGCAGCGTGATCTCCTCGAACCGGCTCATGAAGAACGCCGCCATCGGCAGTCTCCTTTTCACGTGATCAGTCGTTGCAACGGACACGCAGAATTCCCGGCAAGGCTCGCGCCGGGTTTCAGCCAGCCGCGGGAAGGCCCAGCGCCGCCCGCAGCGGCTCGTACGCCGCGCGGGTGGCCTGCACCAGCACCGGGCGGGCGCGTGGGTCCAGCCAGCGCAGCAGCGCTTCGAGGTCGGCCGCCTCCATCGCCGTGCACCCCACCGTGGCGACGCCCGGCCCCCGCCAGATGTGGAGGAAGATGCACGAGCCGCCGCCCGGCTGTGGCGGAGCATCGTTGTGCGACACCCAGATTCCCAGGCGGTACACGTCCGTGGAGAGGAGCATGTCTTCCTTGCTGCTCCAATCCGGCTGTGGGATGGTGTCCTGGTCCACCAGCCGGTTGTAGTACGCGCTGCGCGAGTCGTCCACGCACTTCACGCTGGCGCGGCTGTGCACGTACGGGAGGCGGATCCACGGCACCGAGTCGGCCGGGGCGTAGCCGAACGCCGGGCCCAGGCGGAAGATCCCCGCGGGCGCCTTGCCGTCGCCCTCGCGCTTCTCGGGGCCGGGGCCGTGCGGCACGGGCAGGCCGCGCCCCCACGCCAGTCCGGTGCGGCCGACGGCGGCGCGGACCGGCGCGCCCAAGGGCTCCCAGGGTGCATCCGCGCTCGCCCGCTGGTAGCGCTGCAGCACGGCGTCCACCGAATCCCAGCCGGCGGTGAGCGACACCACCGCCTGCAGCGGCGCGTCGGGGCCGGCCGGCTGGGCGGCGGCGGTGGAGGCGATGGTCATCGCGACGGACAGGGCGGCGAGCAGGGCATGGCGCATGGCGACAACGGGTTCGGGGGTGATGCGTCAAGCTAACGCATCACCCCCGAACCCGTCATCTCCGTGGGAAGCCGTCACGGCCGCTCCCGCTCACCGGTCCCGTCCTGGGCCGTTCACCGGGCCGGGGTGCCGGAACCACGCCAGTTCGGATCCACCCGTGTGTACTGCGGGAACGGATCTTCGAT
>DASWMA010000294.1:0-7304 GCA_036399995.1 Longimicrobium sp.
CGGCTCCACGCGCGCCGTGATCGGTGGCGCGAGGGCGACCGCGCCCTCGACGCCGCGACGGCCGGGGTGCTGGCCGGCGAGGCTTCACCGGACGACGCGCCGGCTGAGCCGATGGTAGCGACAGCGACGGAGCCGGCGACGGCGGGATGAGGACATGTCTCACAGAGCAGCAGAGGACGCAGAGAACAACGGATCTCTGCGTCCTCTGCTGCTCTGCGTGAGATTCTTCAGAACGATGTCCATTAATCGTCCTACGACGAAATCCAGAAAAGAGTGGTTTCACACGGAGTCAACGGAGTTAACGGAGAGCTATTTTCCGTTGACTCCGCTGACTCCGTTAACTCCGCGTGAAACAAGTGCAGTCTGGTTTTCGGCGACTCGGGTGAGAGAGCCGCGGGAGAACCACACATCGAATCGCCCCCCGCTGCGGCTCGCAGCGGGGGGCGACTGATCTTTGGGCCGTCCACGGAAGGATCTCTTTCTCCACACCGCGGTGCTGCGCGGGATCTCTCCCGCGCCGCCGCTCGTTCCACCTCCCGGCGGTGCGTCACCCCCCGCCCGCGCGGAGATCCTCGGCGAGGAACCCGGCCAGCACCGCCACGTGGGGCGGCTTCAGCGTGGTGAAGTGGTTCCCCGCGCCGGTCGAGAACACCAGATCGGGGGCCCACGCCCTCCATCCCCGCTCGGCCTCGGCGAAGTTCGCGCAATTGGCCGCCGCGTCCAGCGCGGGATCGTCGACCAGCACCAGGCGGAGCCGGCCGGGATAGACCCCCGAGGGGCGGTAGCGGGTGCGCACGCACCGCGCGAAGGCACGGAACGGGCCGGTCAGCACCTCGGGCTTCGCGCGCGCGCCCATCAGGCCGAGCTCGACCATCTTCCCGTGGAGAAGCTTCAGCCATCCGGCTTCGTCGCGCGAGGCGACCTCGGCCGGCCCGATCCCCAGGGAGCGCTCGGTGGACATCTCCATGACCTCCACCAGCTTCAGGAAGGCCTCCGCGCCGCCGCACTCGCGGATCACGGTTTCGGAATCGTGCGGCACCTCGCTGTCGAGGATGGTGAGCGACGCGACGGGGCGTCCCGCCTGGTGGAGCCGCAGCGCCATCTCGAGCGCCACCCACCCCCCGAAGGAGTGCCCCAGCAGGTGGACGGGCCCCGCGGGGCACGCCGCGCGGAGCGCGCGGAGGTAGTGCTCCGCGGCCGCCTGGACGGTGGCGTGGGGCGGCGCCTCCGCGTCGAGCCCGCGCGGCTGGAGCCCGTGCACCGGCACGGACGGGCCGAGCGCCGACAGCAGGTGGATGAAGCTGGTGACGCCGCTCCCCGCGCCCGGCACGCAGAAGAGGGGCGTGGCGCCGGCCGCCCCGCCCTGGAGCGTCACCAGCGGCGAACCGCCCCCCGCGGAGACCGGCGCCGCCTCGTCCCGCGCCCGCTTCACCGCGCGCGACAGCGCCTCGCCGAGCGCGGCCGCGTTCGGCGCCCGCATCATGGACAGGTGCGTCCCCGGCACGGGCGTCACCCGGAGCTGGTTCGCGGGGACGGTGGCCTGCCAGCCGCGCGACAGCTCCGGGTCGGCGCTCTCCCGGGCGGGAAAGAGGTGGACGGCCACCGGGAGCGGGAGCGGCGAGTATTCACCCGCGGCGTGCTGGTGATCGCGCAGGCGCTCGCGCATCCGCCGCGCCTGCTCCACGGTGACGTGGCCGGGGAGCAGCCCCTTCTCGTGGCACCGGGCGACGAAGGTCTCCAGGTCCGCGTCGCCGCTGGCGGCGCCCGCCTCGTCGGGGCCGGCGTGCCCGCTCGCATCCGCGGGTTCGGCGATCCGGAGCGCGTGCAGGAGCTGCGCGTGCTCGTGCGCCACGTCGTACGAGCCGGCGCGGGCGCGAGCGGGGTGATAGCTGTCGAACATCCCCACGAACTCGACGGCCTCGTCGCGGCCGATCAGCTGCGTGGCGACCTCGTAGGCGAGCACCCCGCCGAACGACCACCCCGCCACCCGGTACGGCCCCGAGGGCTGCACCTCGCGGATCATCCGCACCAGGCGCGCAGCCATCCCTTCGACGGTGCGCAGCGGCGGCTCCGACGGACCCGGCGCCGGGAGCCCGTACACCGGGATCTCGGCGTCGACATGGGGATGGAGCACCTGTGCGTACGCGATCGATCCCACTCCCTCGTACGCCAGGAAGAGCGGGGGCTGCGAACCGGACGCACGGATCGCGATCGCCCGGTCGTCCTCGACCTGGGGTTCCGAACCGGACATGCGCGCGGCAAGCGATTCCACCGTCGGGTGCGAGAAGAGGTGCGCCAGCGCGACCTCCACCCCCAGCCCCTGCCGCATCCGCGAGATCACCCGCACCGCCAGCAGCGAGTGCCCGCCCAGCTCGAAGAAGTTGTCGTGGCGCCCCACCCGCTCCACGCCGAGCACCTCGCCCCAGATCCCGGCGAGCGCCTGCTCAGTCGCGCCGACGGGAGCCTCGTACTCCCCGCCCGCATAGGCGTCGCCCTCCGGGGCAGGGAGCGCCTTGCGGTCGGTCTTCCCGTTCGGGGTCAGCGGATACGCCTCCATCCACACGTACGCCGCCGGCACCATGTACCCCGGCAGACGGTCGGCGAGATGGGCCTTCAGCGCGTCCACGGCCACCGGCTCGTCGCCCAGGTAGTAGGCGACCAGGCGGCTGTCGCCGGGCGCGTCTTCGCGGACCAGGACGGCCGGGGCGCGCACGCCCGGGTGCTCCGCGAGCCGCGCCTCGATCTCGCCCAGCTCGATCCGGTAGCCGCGCACCTTCACCTGGAAGTCGGTCCGCCCCAGGTATTCGATCTCCCCGTCCGCGCGCCGCCGCACGCGGTCCATCACCCGGTACATCCGCGCTCCCGGCACCCCGAACGGGCAGGGGACGAAGCGCTCCGCCGTCATCGCGGGGCGGTTCGCGTACCCGCGCGACACCCCGTCGCCCGCGAGGTAGAGCTCGCCGACGACACCGACCGGCACGGGCTGGAGAAGCCGATCCAGCACGTACGCCTGCGTGTTCGCCACCGGCGTGCCGACGAGCACCTGGTCCGCGCCGCGCGGGACCAGGGAGTACGTCGAATAGGTGGTGTCTTCCGTCGGGCCGTAGAGGTTGCCGACCTTCTCCACCGTCTCCAGCGCGTACAGCCCCTGCGCCAGCGCGTTCGGCAGCGCCTCGCCACCCAGGTTCAGCGTCTTCACGCTCGCCGGGATGCCGCCGCTGCGCAGCAGCTCCGCCGCGGCACTGGGGACCATGCTGGCGTAGACGACCTCCTCGCCGACCGTCGCCAGCTCCAGCGCGTTCTCTACCAGCACCAGCTTCCCGCCCCACGCGAGCGTGCCGAACACCTCCGCGATGCTGACGTCGAAGTTGATCGAGGTGGAGAAGAGCACGGCCGAGCGCTCCTCGTCGGTCACGTTCTCGCGCAGCCAGTGCAACAGGACGACCACGGAGGAGTGTCGGATCATCACCCCCTTCGGCCGGCCGGTCGACCCGGAGGTGAAGATGAC
The DNA here is from genome assembly GCA_036399995.1 of Longimicrobium sp. GTDB lineage: Bacteria > Gemmatimonadota > Gemmatimonadetes > Longimicrobiales > Longimicrobiaceae > Longimicrobium. The sequence goes on from DASWMA010000294.1 coordinate 3,509, forward strand.
GTGCGACAGGTTCTCGGGGCCGGCGCCGCTCTCCGGCGCCTCGGCCGATTCCGCCGCGATCACGTCGCGCTCCACGTCGAGGAGGAGGAGTGCGGGGGTCTCGTCCGGCAGGCGATCCGCCAGCGTCGAGTCGGTGATGACCAGCGCGACCGCGGCGTCTTCGATCATCCAGCCCAGCCGCTCGCGCGGGTACGCCGGGTCCAGCGGCACGTACGCGCCGCCCGCGCCCAGCACGCCGAGCATCGCGGCCACGAGATCCGGCGTGCGCGGCAGGCAGATGCCCACGCGCACCTCCGGCCCCACGCCCCGGTGGAGGAGGAGGTTGGAGAGCTGGTTCGCGCGCGCCTCCAGCTCCGCGTAGGTCCATCGCTCGCCGCGCCACGAGAGCGCGATCGCCCCCGGCGTCCGCGCCGCCTGCGCGCGGAACAGGTCGTGGACGCGGAGACCGCCGGTGGGATAGGGCCGGTCGGTCGCGTTCCACTCCTCCACCACCAGCCGGCGCTCCGCCTCGGGGAGCAGCGGCAGCCGGGCCACGGACTGGCTCTGGTCCGCCACCATTGCCTCCAGCGCCCGCCGCAGGTAGCCCACGAAGCGCTCCACCGTCGCCTGTTCGAAGAGCGCGGACGCGTACTCCAGCGCACCGACGATGCGGCCGTCGCGCTCGGCGAGGGCGAGCAGCAGGTCGAACTTCGCGGTCGTCTGCGCGGCGGCCGCCTGCGCGGCCGGTGCCTGCCCCGCCGGTGCCTGCCGTGGCGCCGACCCCGCCAGCGCCAGGCCCGAAAGCTCCAGCTCGTGCCCGGGCGCGTTCTGCCAGGTGAACATCACCTGGAAGAGCGGGGTGTGCGACAGGGAGCGCGCCGGCTGCACCAGCTCCACCACCTGCTCGAAGGGGATGTCCTGGTTGGCCTGCGCCTCCAGCGCCCGCGCCTTCACCCGCGCCAGCACGTCCGCGACGGAAGCGGAGCCGGAGAGCTCCACCCGCAGCGTCAGCGTGTTGACGAAGAAGCCGATCAGCCCCTCGATCTCGCTCCTCCCCCGGTTGGCCGTGGGGGTGCCGATCACCACGTCGTCCTGCCCCGACAGGCGGGAGAGCACCGCCGCCCAGCCGGCCAGCAGCGTCATGAAGAGCGTGGCACCGTGCCGCTGCGAGAGCGCCTTCAGCCCCGCCGTCAGCTCCGCATCCAGCCCGATGCCGACCACGCCGCCCGAGAAGTCCTGCCGCGCCGGGCGCGCGTGGTCGGTCGGCAGCTCCAGCAGCTCCGGCGCGCCGCCCAGCGTCTCGGTCCAGTACTCCGCCTGCGCCTTCAGCACCTCGCCCTCCACCCACGTCCGCTGCCACGCCGCGTAGTCGGCGTACTGGATCGGCAGCGGGGGAAGCGGGTCGGGCTCGCCAGCGCGGAAAGCGGCGTAGAGCTCGCCCAGCTCGCGGGTGAACACGCCCATGCTCCACCCGTCACTGACGATGTGGTGCATGGTGATCAGCAGCACGTGGTCGTCGTCTCCGATCCGGATCAGACGCCCGCGGATCAGCGGGCCGCGCTCGAGGTCGAAGGGCGAACCCTCCTCCTCCGCCGCCAGCCGGCGAAGCTGCGCGCCCGCTTCGGCGGCGCCGCGCAGGTCGTGCTCGGTGAGATGGAAGGGGCTCTCCTCCGCCGGCGCGATCCGCTGCACCGGTGCGCCGTCCACCTCGGCGAAGGTCGTGCGCAGCGCCTCGTGCCGCGCCACGATCCGGTCCAGCGCGCGCCGCAGCGCGGCGCGGTCGAGCTCGCCCCGCAGCCGCTGGCGCTCGGTGATGTTGTACGCCGCGCTCGCGCCCTCGAGCCGTTCGATGAACCAGAGCCGCTGCTGCGCGAACGAGAGCGGGAGATCCGCCCCCCGCTCCACCGGCTCGATCGCCGGCAGCTCCGCACGCGCGGCCTCGTGCACCCCCCGCGCGAGATCGGCCAGCACCGGGCGCTCGAAGAGGTCGGCGAGCGCCACCTCGGCACCCAGCGCCTGCCGCACGCGCGAGATCACCTGCACGGCGAGGAGCGAGTGGCCGCCCAGCTCGAAGAAGTTGTCGTGGCGGCCCACCCGCTCCACCTTCAGCAGCTCGGACCAGATCTCGGCCAGCGCCGCTTCCGTCTCGCCCACCGCCGCCTCGTAGCCGCGCCGCGCGTAGGCGTCTCCCTCGGGCGCGGGGAGCGCCTTGCGGTCGAGCTTCCCGCTCTGCGTGAGAGGGAGCGCGTCCAGCCGCACGTATGCCGCCGGCACCATGTAGTCCGGCAGCGTGGCGCCCACGTGCGCCCGCAGCTCCTCGGCCTCCACCCCGTCGCCGCCGAGCAGGTACGCCACCAGCCGCCGCTCGCCAGGCGCGTCTTCGCGGGCGAGGACGACGGCTTCGCGCACCTCCGCGTGTTCCCTGAGCCGCGCCTCGATCTCGCCCAGCTCGATGCGGAAGCCGCGGACCTTCACCTGGAAGTCGATCCGCCCCAGGTACTCGATCGTCCCGTCCGTCAGCCACCGCGCCCGGTCACCCGTGCGGTACAGCCGCGCGCCGGGTTCGCCGCCGAAGGGGTCGGCCACGAACTTCTCCGCCGTCAGCTCCGCGCGCCCCAGGTAGCCGCGCGCCACCTGCACGCCGCCGATGTGCAGCTCGCCCGCCACGCCCACCGGCACCGGCTCGCCCGCCGGGTCCAGGATGTAGATCCGGGTGTTCGGCACCGGCCGGCCGATGGAGACGCGGTCCGCCGGGCCGTCCGCGGGAAAACGCCAGAGGGTGACGTCCACCGCCGCCTCGGTGGGGCCGTACAGGTTGTGCAGCTCCACCCCCGGCAGCCGCTCGCCGAAGCGCGCCACCAGCTCCGGCGGCAGCGCCTCGCCGCTGCTCATCACCCGCTTCAGCTCCGGAACCGCGCCCCGCTCCACGTCGGGATATGCCAGGAACACCGCCAGGAGCGACGGGACGAAGTGCACGGTGGTGACCCGCTCGCGCCGGATGATGTCCAGCAGGTAGGCGGGATCGCGGTGGCCCTCGGGCCGCGCCAGCACCAGCCGCGCGCCCGCCGCCAGCGGCCAGAACAGCTCCCACACCGACACGTCGAAGGAGTACGGCGTCTTCTGCAGCACGATGTCGTGCGACCCCAGGCCGTGCACCGCCTCCATCCAGCTCAGGCGGTTCACCACCCCGCGGTGGTGGACGCCCACGCCCTTGGGACGGCCGGTGGAGCCGGAGGTGTAGATCACGTAGGCCAGGTGATCCGGCGTGAGCCCGTCACGCTCGGGGTTCGCCGCGGGGAGCGAAGCCCACGCCGGCGCCGCCGCGTCCAGCTCGAGCAGCGGGACGTCCGCGCCCTCGACGCGATCGCGCAGATGCGTCTGCACGAGCACCGCCACCGGGGCGCTGTCGGCCAGCATGTACCCCAGCCGCTCCGCCGGGTAGGCGGGGTCCAGCGGCACGTACGCGCCGCCGGCCTTCAGCACCCCCAGCAGCCCGACCATCATCTCCAGGCTCCGCTCGGCGCAGATCCCCACCCGCACGTCCGGGCCGACGCCCAGCGCGCGGAGGTGGTGCGCCAGCCGGTTCGCCCGCGCGTTCAGCTCCGCGAAGGTGAGCTCCGCTCCCTCGAAGACCACCGCGGTCTCGGCAGGCGTGCGCTCCACCCGGGCTTCGATCAGCTCGTGGAGGCACGAATCCGCCGGGAACTCCGCGTCCGTGCGGTTCCACTCCTCCACCACCCGCGCGCGCTCGTCCGCCGGCATCAGCGCCAGCCGCTCCACGGGCTGGCGCTCGTCCGCCACCATCGCCTCCAGCGCG
>DASWMA010000295.1:0-2852 GCA_036399995.1 Longimicrobium sp.
GGCCCGCAGTGCGGCGGTGCCAGTGATTTGAAGCGGGGCAGAAAAAGCGCATAACTGCCCCTGAGGCGGGTTTTGCCCTCCTCCAGGCCCTTGACACCGGCGCGTGCTCATAGAAGGGATGCGCGCCCGGAGGGCCGGGACCGTGGCGGGCCGGCAGTTTGGCCCGACGCGGGCCCGGCGCCGTAGGGCACGGTTGTATCGTGCCCTACGGCGCGCGCAGCCCGGCCCGGAGCGCAGCGGAGGGACACGCCCAAATCGCAGTACGGAAGTCCGAGAGTGCGAAAGCGGGAACGCTCGCGCTCGTGATGAAGCTGAAACGCCAGAACGAGAGTGTGGAGCATGGCGGGCGAGGGGATCGCGCTGGACTACAACAACATGCTGTCGCCCCGGCTGGGCGGCGGCCGCGGCATCGACCCGGCGCGGCTGGACGCCATGGCCGAGCGCTTCCGCCAGGCCAACGCCGACGCCCGGCAGCGCCGCGACAGCGGCGAGCTGGGCTTCTACGCGCTGGTGAACGAGTCGCAGACGGTGAAGGACATCGAGCAATTCGCCGAGGGGGTGGGGCAGACCTTCAGCACCGTCGTGGTGCTGGGGATCGGTGGCTCGGCGCTGGGGACGATCGCGCTGCGCACCGCGCTGCTGCACCCGTTCTGGAACGAGCTGAGCGACGAGGAGCGCGACTTCTTCCCGAAGCTGTACGTGCTCGACAACGTCGACCCGGCCACCATCGGGCCCTTCCTGGACCGGCTCGATATCCGCCGCACGCTGTTCAACGTGGTCTCCAAGAGCGGCGGCACCGCCGAGACCATGAGCCAGTACCTGATCGTCCGCGAGCGGCTGCAGCAGGAGCTGGGCGACGGCTACGCGGGGCACCTGCTGTTCACGACCGATCCCAGCAAGGGCGTCCTGCGGCAGATCGCCGACGCCGAGGGGATCCCCACGCTCCCGATCCCGCCGACGGTGGGCGGGCGCTTCTCCATCCTCTCCGCCGTGGGCCTCCTTCCGGCGGCGATGGTGGGGATCGACATCGCCGCGCTGCTGGCGGGCGCCCGCGCGATGGCCGAGCGCTGCGAGACCGACGACCTGCGCCGCAACCCGGCCGGGCTGTTCGCCGCGCTGCAGTACCTGGCCGACACCGAGGCGAACGCCAACGTGCACGTGATGATGCCCTACAGCGACCAGCTCAAGGACGTGGCCGACTGGTTCCGGCAGCTCTGGGCCGAGAGCCTGGGGAAGCAGAAGAGCCGCGGGGGCGACGACGTGTTCACGGGGCCGACGCCGGTGAAGGCGCTGGGGGCCACGGACCAGCACTCGCAGGTGCAGGAGTACGTGGAAGGGCCGTTCGACAAGACGATCACCTTCCTGGCCGTGCGCGAGCCGGGGGTGGACGTGGCCATCCCCTCGCTGCACGGCGACCTGGCCGAGCTGGGGTACCTGGGCGGCCACACGCTGAACGGGCTGCTCGAGACCGAGCGGCTGGCCACCGAGGCGGCGCTGGCCCGGCGCGGGCGGATGAACATGACGCTGGAGCTGCCGCGGGTGGATGCGCGCGCGCTGGGCGAGGTGTTCATGCTGCTGCAGATCGCCACCGTGTACGGCGGCTTCTTCTACGGCATCGACCCGATGGACCAGCCCGGGGTGGAGCTGGGTAAACAGTTGACGTACGGGATCATGGGCCGCGCCGGGTACGAGCAGGCCCGGCAGGAATGGGAGAGCCGAGAGGCCAAGCGGGACGAATGGATCATCCGTTAGCGACGTTGGACCCCACCGCCGTGCACGACGCCGGAGCCGCGCGCGCTTACGCCGGCCGCAACCTGGTGGTGCTGAACCCGGTGGCGGGGCAGGCCGACACCAACCGGGTGCTGCGGCTGCTGGCCGGCGCCTTCGCCGTGCGCCGCGCCGCCTTCGACGTGGTGGAGACGCGCGGCGCGGGCGACGCCGAGCGCTACGCCCGCGAGGCCGCCGAGCAGGGCTACCGCTCGGTGGTGGCGGTGGGCGGCGACGGCACCGTGGGCGAGGTGATCACCGGGCTGGCGGGGACGGGGGTGCCGCTGGGGATCGTGCCCAAGGGCACCGGCAACCAGGTGGCGTTCAACCTGGGGCTCCCCCGCGGGATCGAGGCGGCGGTGGACGTGGTGGTGAACGGCGCCGCGGTGCCCATGGACCTGGGGCAGGTGGTGGGCGGGCGCTACTTCGCCGTCGCCGCCGGCACCGGGTGGGACGCGGCGGTGGTCACGCTGGCCACGCGCGAGATGAAGGACCGCTGGGGCTTCGGCGCCTACATCTACGCCGCGCTGAAGGTGGCCGCGGCGCCGGCGGCCTCGCGCTACCGCATCACCGCCGACGGCGAGACGCTGGAGGTGGATGCGTCGATGGTGCTGGTGGCCAACATGGGGCTGATCGTCACCAACCCGCAGACGTTCAACTTCCGCATCGCCCCGATGGGCACGCACCGCGACGGCAAGCTGGACGTGTGCATCTTCGCCCCGCGCACGGTCACCCAGGCGGCCATGATGCTGTGGCGCATGTACCGCCAGCGCTTCGCCGGCGACGACCGCATGCTCTTTTTGCAGGCGCGCGACGTGACCGTGGAGAGCGACCCCGTGGTCTTCACCGAGACCGACGGCGAGCCGCTGGGCGAGACCCCGCTGCACGTGCGCGCCGTTCCCGGCGGGATCAACGTGCTGGTGCCGCGGTAGGCTCTTCGCGACGCGCCGCTCCATCCGCCGGTTGAAACCGGCCGATGGAACGTCGAGAAGTCCGCCTTCGCGGACAGCACGCAGCCGATCGCGCGCGAACCTCGCAGTTCCCCCCTTTCCCCTGCGGAGCGGGGGAGAGGGGCCGGGGGAGAG
>DASWMA010000296.1:0-7673 GCA_036399995.1 Longimicrobium sp.
CCCGCGAACACCAGATGCCGGCCGTCCGGGGTCGCCGCGACGGCCCCGGCGGGCCCGGGGAGCTGGAACACCTCCACCAGCTGGAGCGTGTCCGCGTTCAGCACCGCCACCGACGTGGTCTGCGCCGAGCAGACGAACACCCGGTCTCCGGTGCTCGCGACCGCCAGCCCCGCACCGCCGGACCCGGGCTGGACCGGGATCGGCACGGGGGACGCGGGCGTGGGTTGAAACGTCTGCGCATCGTACGCCGCCAGCGTGGTGCCGTGGGCGATGAACACGCGCGTTCCGGCCGGGTTGATCGCGATCGTCCCCGCATCGGTGGCGACCGGTATCGAAGGAGGCGCGAGCGGTTGCAGGGTACCAGACGAGAACAGGCTCACCGCCTGCTGAATGGGAACGATCACCCGTCCGTCCGGCGTCACGATCACCCCTCCGTCCGGTGCGGCGGCCAACAGCGCCGCCTCTATCTCGGAAGGCGTCAAACTCCCTCCCGGAATCGGAAGCGTCTGCTGCATCGGAAGCGGAATCGGAAGCGTCTGCTGCGCCGCGGGCTGGCCGCTCCACTGGGGCGAAAGGGTGGAGGTGTCGGTCTTCCCGCGGGCCGTGGCGGTGAGCGTGTAGTCGCTCAGCAGCGGGGCCTGCGCGGTGGGCGTCACCGGCACCGATCCGCTGGCGGCCAGCACGCCGGGAACGCCGGTGATGGTGCACGCCTCGCCCAGCCAGGTCGCCCAGGTCAGCACCAGCTGCCGGCTCTCCCCCACCATCGCCGAGGCAGCCGTGAACCGGGTGACCCGCGGCGGGACCTCGAAGACGGCGCTGGTGTCGAGCCCCGGCGCGCCGTGGGCCGTCAGCGTGTAGACGGGAAGGATCGGCCCCGTGTCTACCGGGTTGGGGAAGCTCCGCGTTCCCTGCGCGTCGAGCTGCTCCGACGTGCCGGTGAGCTCGCAGGTGGTGGCGTTCTCCGTCGCCCACGTCAGCGTGAGCACCAGCGCATCCAGAGGCCCGCTCAGCTGGCCGTCGAAGCGGGTGATGGTGGGCGCGGGCGGCACCACCACCACGTTCGCCTGCCGCTGGGCGGAATAGGTCGCCCCGCCGGCCGTGTACGCGACGTCCAGCGTGAATACGGTGGTCTGCTGGAGCGGCAGGGGCGGAGCCGCCACGCCGGGGTACGTCCCCATGGGACCCAGCGGAGCGGCTCCCGGCGCCGGAACGTTCACCACCCCCGTGGCCGGCGTGTAATACTGCAGGGTGTAGGTGGCCCCGGGCGGGCCGGACCACTGCACGCTCGCGTCCTCGCCTGGGTTCACGTCGGGATCGACGGCCGAGAACTCCACGATCCCCCACCCGGCGGGGAACTTGGTGACCAGCAGGGCCTCGGTGGGGCAGTCTGCCGGGGCGCACCCGCCGCTTCCCTGCGTCACCGTGAGCGTGGCCGTGCCCGCCGCCTGGTTCACCTCCACCTGGTTCAGCGCGAAGGCGAGCGAGTCTCCCACGGCCAGGGTGACCGCGCCGCCCGGGAGGAAGGTGTAGACGATCACGCCCGGCGAGCTCTGCGCACCCGCCTGCTTCCACCCCGCGGGAGGGGCGGCCACGATGCCGGTGGGATCGAGGGTGAGCGCGTCGGCGCCGGGGCCCACCGGGAGCTGGATCGAAATCGCCTCCAGCACGACCGCCGCGCCGGTCGCGTTGGTCGCCTCCACCTGGAAGGTGGCCACCGCCGTCCCGCTCGCGGGGTTGGCCTGCAGCGGGAACGGGTCGGTGATACAGGCGTAGGTCAGCAGCGGCGAGGTGGCCATGGGGCGGGGGCGGGGGAGCAGAGGTGTCCGGAGGGGGGAGAAGGGGGGCCCGGCCAACCTAACCCGCGCACGGGGTCGCGGACAGCAACGGGTCTCTCCCGCCACGGTGCCGGCCACTCACGCGGGCTCCGGCGCCTGGAGCAAACTCTCGACGTCGGGAGGGAGATTCGCGGCGCTCCATTCCGTGCAATCCGAAGCGTGGGCAATCGCCACCTTTCACGGGGGTCCGCCGGGGGTTACGTTGCGACCACGCCCCTCCCTCCGCCGCCCCCGCCCCGGCTTCTCCCCCATGATCCTCTCGCCCGACCAGGTCACGGACACCACGGCCAGGTGGGGCGCGCTCAGTACCACCCTGCAGGCCACCATTCTGGCCAACACCGTGCTGCTGCGCTCGGCCGACAAGCGCTTCACCGGGTCGGCCGTGCTGTTCTACCAGGCCTACGGCACCGCCTACGTGATCACCGCCAAGCACAACCTGTACGTGCTGGCGGGGCTCACCGCGCCGGGCACCAACAAGCCCTCCGATCTCTCGGGCGCCTTCCAGTCGAAGGTGAGCCTGTTCTACAACCCCTCGTCCATGGGAGACCTGCCCACCGCCACCGCGGCGATCACGGCGATCGCGTTCCCCGGGAGCGGAGACGGCACCTGGACGTACGACGTGATGGTGCTCTCCACCGAAGACGAGGCGTTCGCCACCTTCGTGGGGACGAACGCCATCATCAAGAATCAGGGGAACGCGCAGTCGCTGCTGGGCCTGCTCAAGGTTCCGACCGGCAAGACCACGGTCCCCGCGCTGGCGAAGGCGAGCTACCAGTACGTGCAGACCGGCTTCGGCGCCGGCAAGGACCCAGACGTGGCGGCGACCAACTCGTACGCCAGCCACATCGATACCTGCCAGTGCCGCTTTCCCGAGCCGGCCAACGCCAACACCGCCACGGTGCGCGACCTGGACCTCGACGACAAGCCGAGCTGGTCCAAAAGCCCCACGCTCGATTCGGTGGCGCTGCTCACCGGCGGCAACACCAACTCCACCGGCCAGGGCGACTCGGGGGGGCCGCTGTTCGCGCTCACGCCCAAGTCCACACCCACCGTGGCGTGGCCGGTGGGTGTCACCCTGGGCGCCAACTTCTACACCGCCACCCTGCCGGACCCCGAGCCCACCAGCGCGCGCATCGACAACACGGCGGTGACCTGGCTCGACACGGTGTTGAAAGAGGCGATCAACTCCATCCCCCGGTAATGGCCCCGCCCCGGCCGCCGGGGCGTTCCTTTGCATGCGGCGCGGCTCCCTCCCCGGGACGCGCGGCAAGGACGTGACAATGGCGTCGATCCCGGTGGACGCGCAGGCGCTGAGCCCCAACGCCGCCCTCTTCGGCGAGCTGCTGGGGCTGCTGCAGGACGAGGGCGGCGGGCAGCTCACCCTGAACACGGGGTGGTTCGCGGCCGCCGGCAGCGAGCTGGAGGGGATCCCCCGGCGCGTTCCCCAGCTGCTGGCCACCGTGCAGGCGCTGCTGGGCACGCCCGACGCGGCGGGCCCCGCCGTGTACCCGGGGGCGCGCTGGTTCGCCATCCCCAACCCGCAGGACGGCACCCCCACCACCTTCTACCTGGTGGTGCCGGCGAGCGGCGCCACCGGCGGCACCGTGGGGCTGGGGGTGATGCACCCCTTCCTGGTGGACCCGCTCACCATCGTCCCGTACGGCTACCTCCCGCTCTTCACCCTTTCCGCCACCGCCGACCCCGTCTTCGCCGCCACCACGCTCCCGCTGTCGGTGGGGATCGCGGCCGAGACCACCGGCACCTTCGCCCCGCAGGACGGCGCCACCTTCACCGCCATGCGGCTGGACGCCGACCTGTGGCTGGGCAGCCAGGCGCCATCGATGAAGCTGGTGTTCGACGGCCTGAAGAACACCACCGCGCCGGCCGAATACGACTCGCTGGCCGCGCTGCTGGCGCACGAGGCCACGGTGGCGGGGTGGGTGAGCTCCGTGCTGCTGCAGGGCGCCTACTGGCTCAGCGCCTACGTGGGGAGCACCGACTTCACCGCGGGCGACGTGCTGACCAACGCCTGCATCCTGGTCCCCGACGCGAACGGCAACCCTCAGCTCAACCTCACCTACCTCAAGTCGGCCAGCGCCGAGGCGATCGCCCTCAACTTCCTGCTGGGCGTGCTCGACACGCTGGCCGGCTCCACCAAGCCCATCGTCCCCCTCTCCGTGGGCGGCCCGGGGAGCGGGATCTTCGTGGTGAAGGAAGACGCGGGGAGCGGCGTCTCGGACTATGGCGTGCGCCTGGTGGTGCAGGACGCCACCCTCGGCGGGGTGGGCTCCGGCGCGCCCGACACCGCTGGCGGCGGGGGAACGGACGGCGCCCCGCCGGTGCCGGGCCCCGCGCTGAAGGTGCAGCTCGGCAAGTGGATCGCCGGCGAGAAAGACGCGCAGTCGTGGGTGGCGCGCTCGCTGGGGGTGACGGCGAGCCCGCCGCTCCCCGGCGCCTCGGTGCTCCTCCTCCAGTCCGCGGGGCAGAAGTGCGGGGCCCTTCCCCCGCAGATCACCTTCGACCCGCGCGTGGAGCTGGTGAGCGTGGGGTTCGACGTGGCGGGCTCGGGCGGGCAGCCGCTGCTGAACGTGAACGGCTACACGCTGGGCGGCGCCGAGCTGCGCGTGTACGCGGTGCAGGGCGAGGGCGGCGCCTTCACCGTGGGCGCGGCGGCCGCGCTCGACGAGGTGGGGGTGCCGCTGGGGCCGGCCTTCGCCACGCCGCCGGCGGGGAACAACCCGGTCCCGGCGAACCTCCTGCAGTCGGGCAGCAGCGGCAGCAGCGGCAGCAGCGGCAGCAGCGGCGGCAGCGGCAGCAGCGGCGGGGAGGGCGGCCAGGCGCAGGCGTCGGGCGACGGCGACCCGGTGAACCCCACCTTCTCCCTTTCGGTGGGATGGGTGCAGGGCGGCAGCTTCGTGGCGCAGCTCTACGACGCCGACGGCAAGCCGGCCCAGGTGGTGACCATCCCCATGCAGCGCGCCATCGGCCCGCTGTACTGCGACACGCTGGGGATCGGCTGGGTGCAGGACACGGCCACCCCCGCCAACGACCGCCTCTCGCTGATCTTCGGCGGCGGGGTGCGTCTCAGTGCGCTGGACGTGGAGCTCACCGGGCTCTCCGTGGGGATCCCCGTGACCCAGCCGGGGAACCTTTCGGCCTACGACCTGGACCTCGACGGGCTGGGGATCACCTTCACGGCGGGCGACGTGGAGCTGAGCGGCGCCTTCCTGAAGATCCCCGCCAACCCGCCCACGAAGCCCTACGCCGAGTACGACGGCGAGGCGCTGATCAAGGCCGGCACCTTCACCCTGGCCGCGCTGGGCTCGTACGCCTACGTCCCCGCGGCGGGGTCGCTGCCGGGCTACGCGTCGCTGTTCATCTTCGCCATCCTCGAGGCCGACCTGGGCGGCCCACCCTTCTTCTACGTGACCGGGGTGGCGGCGGGGTTCGGCTACAACCGCGGGCTGGTGCTGCCGGGGATGGACGGCGTTCCCGAGTTCCCGCTGGTGGCGGGGGCCAGCGACCCCACGAAGCTGGGCGCGGTGAAGCAGGCCGACGGGAGCTGGGCGATGCCCGACCCCGCCGCCGTGGTGGCGCTGCTGGGCGGCATCTCGCCGCCGCAGCGCGGGGAATACTGGTTCGCCGCCGGGGTGCGCTTCACCTCGTTCGACCTGGTGAACTCCACCGCGCTGGTGACGGTGGAGTTCGGGAACGAGCTGGAGATCGCGGTGCTGGGGCTGAGCTGGATCTCCCTCCCGCCGCCCCCCGCGCCCGGCGCGGCGGCGCCCGCCAACCCGTTCGCCTATGCCGAGCTGGGGATCGAGGTGGTGATCCTCCCCGACCAGGGCGTGTTCAGCGCCACGGCGGTGCTCACCCCCAACTCCTTCGTGCTCGACCCCGCCTGCCGGCTCACCGGCGGCTTCGCCTTCAGTGTGTGGTTCGGCAGCAACCCCAACGCGGGGCAGTGGGTGCTCACGCTGGGGGGCTATCACCCCGCGTTCACACCGCCCTCGTACTTCCCGCAGGTGCCGCGGCTGGGCTTCGACTGGCCGATGTCGGGCGACGTGACGGTGAGCGGCGACGCCTACTTCGCGCTGACCCCGTCGGCGGTGATGGCGGGGGGCGGGCTGCAGGTGCTCTTCCACAGCGGCGACCTGAAGGCCTGGTTCAAGGCCCGCATGGACGCGCTGGTGCAGTGGGCGCCGTTCCACTTCGAGGTGGAGATCAGCATCAGCATCGGCGCCAGCTACCGGGTCAACCTGCTGTTCGTGACGGTCACGCTGTCGGTGGAGCTGGGCGCCTCGCTCACGCTGTGGGGCCCGCCCACCGGCGGCCAGGTGCACGTGTCGTGGTTCGTGATCTCGTTCACGGTGGGCTTCGGCGCCGGCCGCGGCGACGCGCCGGCCCCGCTGGGGTGGACGAACCAGGACGGCACCGGCTTCGCCCAGACGCTGCTGCCGCACGGCACGCCGTCCGCCGGCTCCAGCGACAGGCAGCCGGTGTCGCTGGACGCGGCGATGCGCGGCGGGCTGGGCGCGGCCGACGACACGCCGCCCGCCATCTCGCCGAAGGGCGTGCTGACGGTGACGCTCAACCGCGGGCTGCTGACCACCATCAGCGCGGGCGCCGAGACGGTGTGGGTGGTGTCGCCCGGGCGGATGGTGCTGAGCGCGCAGACCACCATCCCCACCACTGCCATCTGGATCTGCCAGGACGGCTCGGGAACGCACACCACGCAGGCGGCCACGGGCTACACCACCGTGGGGGTGCGGCCGATGAGCACCGTGCTCGCCTCGTCGGTCCTCTCCGTCACGCTCACCGAGCTGGACGAGGGGACCGTCAAGGACCTCTCCGCCGCCTGCGACTTCGACTGGGTCACGCGCGCGGTGGACGCGGCCAAGTGGGGCGACCCGCTCCCGGCCGGCAGCCCTCCCGAGCCCAACACGCAGCTCCCCGGGCGCCTGCTGGGCATCGCCAACGTGCGGCCGAAGCCGCCGGTGCTCACGCCTTCGTCGCCCACGCTCACCGTGGACGTGGCGCAGGCGTTCGCGTGGGACGTGGTGGACGAGGAGAACCCGGATCATCTGCCGCTGTCTCCCGCCGAGCAGCCCGCCGGCCCCGTGCCGCAGGCCGGCGGCGACTCGCAGACGCTGATCGGGAAGACGCTGATGGACGCGGGGGTGCAGGCCACGCGCACGGCGCTGTTCCAGGCGCTGCGCGGGCTGGGGATGGACCCCGGCACCGACGGCCCGCTCACTGCCTTCGCCGCCGACCCGGGGCTGGTGCTGTACGGCGACCCGCTGGTGGTGCCGGTGTCGTGACCTCCACCGGCGGCTGAAGCCGCAGCAACAACCACGAAAAGCCTCGCAAACCGCGCGAGGCTCGACAACCCGGTCCAGCTTCTTCCATCCCCCCTGGTCGCGCCGGACATGGTGGGAAACCCGGGCCGAAGACAGGCCGGACGGCGGCGGAATGGCACGGTTCCGCACCTCCCGCGAAGTCCGCGAAGGCGGCGCGAAGGCGGACTGTGTGCCGTCGAAGCCGCGACTTCAGTCGCATCTTCCCCCCCGCCACGCCGTTCGGGGTGACGAGGGCCGGCCGGTTTCAGAATGCACGACCGTTCTTCGTACGTGGGACCACAGGCAAACGACCGGGAGATCCACATCATGGCCGACGCCAGCACCACGGCGACCTTCTACGACAACTACGTTCCGTCGCTCAAGGCGGCCGAATACTCGCTGACGCTGTCGCAGGCGCTGGCCGAGCAGGGCGGCGGCACCGCCATCCCCGCCGCGCCCACCCCGCCGGTCACGCAGCGGTTCATCGTGCGCGGGCCGC
>DASWMA010000297.1:0-1858 GCA_036399995.1 Longimicrobium sp.
CGATCAGCTCGCGCGGGATCGCCGCCATGTTGATGGCGACGAAGGGGCCGCCCCGCCTGCGGCCGTAGTCGTGCAGCGCGCGCGCCACCAGCTCCTTGCCGGTGCCGCTCTCGCCCACGATGAAGAGGCTGGCGTTGCTGGGCGCCGCGGCCTCGACCATCGAGTAGATCTCGCGCATCTCCTCGCTCTGGCCGATCAGGTCGCCGAAGCGGGTGAGGTTCTTGAGCTTCTCCTCGAGCTGCTTGTTGGCCTGCTTGACCCGGTACGCCTCCACCGCCTTGGGGAGAAGCGCCTTGAGCCGCTCGATGTTGAGCGGCTTCTCGAGATAGTCGTAGGCACCCTGCCGCATGGCCTGCACGGCGGTGTCGACCGAGGCCGACCCGGTGATGATGATCATCTCCGAAGGGATCCCGGCGTCGCGCATCTTGCGGAACAGCTCCAGGCCGTCGAGCTCGGGCATGCGCAGGTCGGCCAGCACCACGGCGTAGCCCCCCTTGCTCACCATCTCCCAGGCCTTCTTGCCGTCGGTCGCGGTGTCCACCTCGAACCCATCGTCGGCGAGGAGCATCTGGAGCCCCTCGACGATGTGGCGTTCGTCATCCGCCACCAGGATCTTTTCAGCCATTGGAAACGTCTATCGGTTGGGTGGAATCTGGATCTCAGCCCATCAGTATACCCGCAAGCGGCCGAATGGGTCAACCGCTTGGCGGGCAATCACCTGCGGGGCGCCGGGAGCGCCCCTTCCAGCCTCATGCCGCCGGGAGCGAAAAGACGAGCGCGGGCGCGGCTTCGTCCCCCGCGTCGACCTCCACGCGCCCGCCCACCTCGCCGGCCAGCGCGGCGGCCGCGGCCATCCGGGGCGAGGCGTGCACGCCGGCCTCCAGGTCGGCCGCGGCCACCCCGCTCCCGGCCACCGTCATCCGGGCCTCGCCGTCGGCCGCCGAGAAGCGCAGGCACAGAGTGCCGCCGCGCTCCACCCGGTCGATCACCTCGAACACCAGGTTCAGGATCACGCGGCGGGCGGGCTCGCGGCGCAGCTGCACGCGGGTCATCCCGCCGTCGGGGTGGTAGTCCACCTGCAGGTCGTTGTGGCGCGCCTCCAGCTGGATCAGCTCCATCAGCTCCTCGGCCAGCTCGGCCAGGGTGGCGCTCTCGAGCCCGCGCCCCGGGCGCGACAGGCGCAGCAGCAGCTCGATGCGGCGGTTCACCCGCTCGAGCTCGCCCGCCAGCACGCCGATGTAGCGCTGCACCTCGTCGGCGCTGTCGGCGCGGGCCACGCGGCGCTTGAGCACCTCCAGGTTGATCACCATGGAGTGCAGCGGGTTCTTGATCTCGTGGGCCAGGCCGTCGGACAGGCGCTCCAGCAGGTCGAGCTTGTTCGCGCGCAGCGCCAGCGCCTCGCCGTTGTCGGCGGGGGTGGCGGGGGCGCCCGTAAGGGCCTGCAGGTCGGCGTGAGTCTCGATCACGGATCTACGGTTGTACGGCGTCAGGCCACGCGTCCCGTGGGCGCGCAGGCACAAGGCGTCGTGGCGTCGGCTCTGCTCTGGAATCTACGGCCGGACATCGGACAGTGCCCGCTCGCGCCGGGCAGGGCCGGGCGAAAAGCGGACGTGCAGAGTGACGGCTAGCACAAACCGTTCCCGCGAGGAGCGTAGGAAAGTGCGGAGTCGCAAGTACGAGGTGCGAAGGTGCGAAGGTGCGGAGTGCGAAGGTGCGGAGTGCGAAGGTGCGGGTGCGGGTGCGGCGCGGAGGTACGGAGGTACGATCGGTCGGCTTCGATGGAGATCGGCGCGGCCGCGGCGGGCCCCCTCCCCCCGGCCCCCTGCCCCCGCTCCGCGGGGGAGGGGGTGAACTGCGT
>DASWMA010000298.1:0-3078 GCA_036399995.1 Longimicrobium sp.
ATCTTCTCGGCCTGCACCAGGTCGCGCTGGGTGGCCAGCAGCAGGCGGTTGGTGTCGTCGAGCGAGCGCACGTTGTCGGAGAGGAGGCGCTGGTTGGTGAGCAGCTGCTCGGTCATCCGGTTCAGCGCGTCGTACAGCGCGGCGATCTCGTGCGTCTCGCCTTCGGGGGCGCGGCGGGCGTAGTCGCCGGCGGCGATCCCCTCGGCGGTGGCCACGGCCATGCGCAGCGGGCGCACCACCATGCGGTCGATCAGGTAGCCGCCCAGCAGCACGAAGGCGGCGGTGTCCACCAGCAGCAGCAGCGCCAGCGTCCAGGTGTTGGCCCCGCCGATGATGCGCAGCACGGTGGCCGTCCACAGCGCCAGCACCAGCGCCGCGGCGGCCAGGAAGGTGAGGTTGAAGAGGAGCTCGGCACGCAAAGAGCCCCGGCGCCGGCCGGGGCTCCTGGAAGATCGGGCCGAGGGCGCGGAGTCGGCGGCCCGGCGCCGGGGGAGCGCGGCCGCCTCAGACGGCGGCGGGCTCCCGGGTGCGGACGGTGTCACGGGTGACGGGCTTTCTGCGCTGGCCGTGGGCCTGCCTCTCGATGTGGTGCCAGAGCCGGTCCACCACCGCTCCGGTGGGCTCGTCCCACTGGATGCGGCCCTCCGACTGGACGGACTCGAGCGCCCTGCGCAACGCGTGCTTGCTCACCGGTTTCCTCATGGTCCCTCGCCGTGTGAACGTCTCGTTGCCGCTCCCGCCGTGGACGGCGGGAGCCGTCGACAACAGCTGCATCGAATACAGTAATCAGCCGCGGCGCCCCGCGCGAGGGGGTGTGGCCCGCGGGTGCCGGCCTGGCTGCGGCAGGGGGAGTTGCGGCGGGAGGGAACGGCGGAGCGGGAGACGAACGGGCGCGCGGGAGATCCATCGCGGGCGGCCGAAGTGCGCGCGCCCCCGCAGCACGGAGCTCCGGGGGCGCGGCCGGCGTGGGGCCGGGTATCAGTTGAAGACGCGGCCCTGGTGGTCGATGCGGGTGGCGCATTTGCGGCACAGGAGGAGCGGGCGGCAGAGCTTGCGATCCCACTTCTTGCTGCCGCAGCGCGGACAGGTGGGCGCCACCAGCTGCCGGATCCCGAACACCGCACCGGCGGTCAGGACAATTGTCGCAACGAATATGCCCATCTGCTTCCCGGGAATGAGAGTCTCATCGGGCGCATTGCCAGGGTGCCGCCTCTCGGCCCAGGGGCACGGGGTTGCCGGAACCGCGTCAACGCGCGGAGGCAGCAGTTTGTGACACCCCGTGACCTGGCTTGCAGAAGATCTATCGGGAGGCCGCCGTTGCAGCAACCCCGCCGCGCTCCCAGGTGCTACCGCTCCATCGGACGCCCCGGCCGGGTTGGCGCGGCACGGCACGCCCGGAAACCGGCCGTGTCGCACGTCGCTACCCGCCGCCGTGGCCGATACCGGGGATCCGCGCCGCGCCGGCGATTTCGGCCGTTCGCAGCGCCGGTGAGGCACCCGGGGCAGGTGAAATCGCCCGCACCTCCCGTGCCGCTCCGTGTCCCGCACGGGGCCCTCGGTCGGCGGCGATCGGCCGGCACCGGCCGCGTCACGCCGCGGCGGGGCGGAGGGACGGCGAACCGCGGCGAAATCCCTGTAATCGCGTGTGGAATCAGGTTTGCACAAGGCTGCCCCGATCGCGGTGCGAGCATGGAACCCCGGCGGGATCGGATGATGGCGATCAAGGCCAAGGAAGCCTTCGGGCTTCTCAAGAGATCGGCGAAGGACTTCAGCGAGGACGAGTGCCCGCGGATGGCGGCGGCGCTGGCGTACTACATCGTGTTCGCGATGCCGCCGATGCTGATCCTGATCCTGATGATCGTGGGCGCCTTCATCAGCCGTGAGCAGGTGCAGGAAGCGCTCAGCGGCCAGTTCGGCTCCATGATCGGCGCCGACGGCGCCGACATGGTGAAGACCATGATCACGCAGGCCAAGCAGCCGGGCGGCGGCGCCATGGGCACCATCCTGGGGATCGGGGCGCTGGTGCTGGGCGCCACCGGCGCGTTCATGCAGCTGCAGACCGCGCTGAACCGCGCGTGGGAGGTGAAGCCCGACCCCAACGCCGGCGGGATCAAAAACTTCATCTTCAAGCGCGTGCTGTCGCTGGGGATGGTGCTGGGGATCGCCTTCATGCTGCTGGTGTCGCTGGCGCTGAGCGCGGCGCTCTCGGCCATCGGCGGGATGATCGGCGCGCTGATCCCCGGCGGGTCGGCGATCGTGGCGGGGGTGGTGCAGACGCTGGTGTCGCTGGTGGTGGTGTTCGCGCTGTTCGCGGCCATCTTCAAGGTGCTTCCCGACGCCGAGATCGCCTGGAAGGACGTGTGGGTGGGCGCGCTGGTGACGGCGCTCCTCTTCGAGATCGGCAAGTGGGGGCTGGGGCTGTACCTGGGGAACAGCAACCCGGGGAAGGCCTACGGCGCGGCGGGGTCGCTGGCGGTGATGCTGGTGTGGATCTACTACACCTCCATGATCGTGCTCTTCGGCGCCGAGTTCACGCAGACGTGGGCCAAGGAGCGCGGCGAGGGGATCATGCCCGGCGAGGGCGCGGTGAAGGTGGTGGAGGAGACGCGCACCATCCCGCGCGACCAGGTGCAGAGCGGGAAGGACTCATCGGGCGGCAAGGGCTCGTCCACGGACACGGGTTCCTCCAAGGGCAAGGACTCGTCCGGCAAGCCGGGCGGGAACGAGAAGAAGGGCGGGCGCGACGAAAAGGGGAGCGGCGGCGGGCGCACGGCGCGCGAGCGCACCCCCGAGCAGGTGTCGGAGCGCGCGGCGGCGGCGGCCCAGCGCGACCGCGCCCCCGACCCCACGCCCGAGAACGAGAGCGGCCTTCCCGGCGGCGGCGTGGGCCGGCGCGAGGTGGTGACCGGCTCGGGCGTGCACCCGCTGGGCGCCGGCACCGCGCCCAAGAAGGCCGAGCCGCGCGCCCCCGGCGAGTGGGCCGGCAGCGGTTCGGCGGACGACGAGGAAGAGGACGACAAGCGCTGAGCCGTCTGCGGCGGATGGAAACGGCCCCGGGGCGAGGTTCGCGCCGGGGCC
>DASWMA010000299.1:0-18141 GCA_036399995.1 Longimicrobium sp.
CCCGGCCCGCTTCGTTCCCGTCGAAGATACGTTCACCCCCCTCTGCACACCCGCCCCACCCGCCTGCCGTCCTCGGAGAAAACATCCTTCGTGTCGCCTCCCGTGCAGTTCAAAACGCCACGGTGCAGGTCGTCGGCGCGCCCCTCATCACCCGTGGGCCCTTGCCGGTATACTCGGCGTGAGGAAAATCCGCGGCGGCCAACATGGGCCGTCCAACGGAGAGAAGTGACCCAGAGCCCCGGCACGGCCGGGGTGCCGGACCCGCTGAGGAACCCATGAAGACCATTCGCTACGCCGCAGTCGCGCTCGTGCTGGTGCTCGCCACCGCGGCTTTCCTCCTGGTCGGCCGCAAGGGCGGCGACGAGGCGCAGGAGTTCCGCATCGCCGCCGTCGTCCGCGGCGACCTGAGCTCCACCGTGTCGGCCACCGGCGCCCTGAAGGCGGTGACCACCGTGCAGGTGGGCACCCAGGTGTCGGGGCAGGTGCTGGAGATCTACGCCGACTTCAACGACCGCGTGAAGAAGGGGCAGCTCCTGGCCCGCATCGACCCCACCCTTGCCCAGCAGGCGGTGGAAGACGCGCAGGCCGGCGTGGCGCGCGCCGCGGCCGGGCTGCGCCAGGCGCAGAGCGACTTCGACCGCAACAAGCCGCTGATCGACCGCAAGGTGATCACCGCCGAAGAGTTCGCCGGCTACCAGTACCGGCTGTCGGTGGCGCAGGCCGACGTGCGCTCCGCCAGCATCTCGCTGCAGCGCGCCCGCCGCAACCTGGGCTACACCGAGATCTACGCCCCCATCGACGGCGTGGTGGTCGAGCGGAACGTGGACGTGGGGCAGACCGTGGCCGCCTCGTTCAGCGCGCCGCAGCTGTTCCTGATCGCCAACGACCTGACCCGGATGCAGATCCTGGCCAGCGTGGACGAAAGCGACATCGGGCAGATCCACGACGGGCAGCCGGTGAGCTTCACCGTGCAGAGCCACGCCGACCGCACCTTCAAGGGCACCGTCAAGCAGGTGCGCCTGCAGAGCACCACCACCGAGAACGTGGTGAACTACACCGCCGTGGTGGAGGTCGACAACCCCGACGGCAAGCTCCTCCCCGGGATGACCGCGACCGTCGACTTCGAGACCGGCTCCGCGCAGAACGCGCTGCTGGTGCCCAACTCGGCGCTGCGCTTCACCCCCAGCGAAGAGCAGATGAAGGCCGCCGGGATCAACGTCGACTCCATCGCCGCCGCGCGCGCCCAGCGCCAGAACGGCGAGGCCGGCGGCGCCCAGCGCACCGCGGGCAGCGGCAACGGGCAGCGAGCAGGCGCGGGCGCGGGCGGCGCTGCACGGACGGGACGGCGCTCGGGCGGGCGGATCTGGACGGTGGACGCCGACGGGAAGCTGGCCATGCACCGCGTGCGCACCGGGCTCTCCGACGGCCGGAACACCGTGGTCGAAGGGCGCGACCTGAAGGAAGGGATGCAGGTGGTGATCGGCTCCAACACGCCCACCACCGCGCAGCAGGGCCAGCAGACGACGAACCCGCTGGGCGGCGCCGCCGGCGGCCAGCAGCGCGGCGGCGGCCGCGGCCCCGGCTTCTGAGCGAAAGAGACGATGATGAGCAGCAAGCCGGTCATCCAGATCCAGAACGTCTCCAAGGTCTACGGCCACGGCGAGAACGAGGTCCGCGCCCTGCGCGGCGTGGACCTGACCGTGGAGCCCGGCGAGATGATCGCCATCATGGGCTCGTCGGGCTCGGGGAAGAGCACGCTGATGAACATCCTGGGGTGCCTGGACGTGCCCACCGGGGGCACCTACCTGCTCGACGGGATCCGCGTGGACGGGATGGGGAAGAACCAGCTCGCCGACCTGCGCAACCAGAAGCTGGGCTTCGTGTTCCAGGGCTTCAACCTGCTGTCGCGCACCAGCGCGCTCGAGAACGTGGAGCTGCCGCTGCTGTACGACCGCGCCGGGCGCTGGAAGGACACCCGCGCCATGGCGGCCGAGGCGCTCGACCGCGTGGGCCTCGGCAAGCGGCTCGACCATCACCCCAGCGAGCTGAGCGGCGGCCAGCAGCAGCGCGTGGCCATCGCCCGCGCGCTGGTCACCCGGCCCACACTCCTCCTGGCCGACGAGCCGACGGGGAACCTGGACTCGCGCACCACCGTGGAGGTGATGGCGCTGTTCCAAGAGCTGAACGAGCAGGGGATCACCATCGTGATGGTCACCCACGAGCCCGAGGTGGCGCAGTACACGAAGCGGATCGTGGACGTGCGTGATGGATCCATCCGCCGCGACCACGCGGTGGATGGCCGACGCGTGGCGGCCGACGACCTGCTGCGCGCGTCGGAAGACGACGCCGACGAGGCGAGACACGAAATGCAGACCGCGAGGGCCGCATGAAGAAACAGACGCTGGTGCGCATCGCCGGGCAGAGCATCCTCAAGAACAAGATGCGCACGCTGCTCACCATGCTGGGCATCGTGATCGGCGTGGGCGCGGTGATCATCATGGTGGCCATCGGCCACGGCGCGCAGAGCAACATCGAGAAGCAGATCGGCTCGCTGGGCACCAACCTGATCGTGGTGACCGCCGGCGCCAGCCAGCAGGGCGGCGTGAGCCAGGGCGCGCAGGCGTTCAACCGCCTCACCGTGGAAGACGCCGAGAAGCTGCGGCTCGAAAGCACACTCGCCGCGGGTGTGTCGCCGGTGATCTTCTCGCGCGGGCAGGTGATCGGCGGGCAGGGGAACTGGCGCACCGGCATCAACGGCGTGTCGCCCGACTTCGCCACCATCCGCGACTGGCAGACCACCTCGGGCGCGTTCTTCACCGACGCCGACGTGCAGGCCAAGCGCAAGGTAGTGGTGATCGGGGCCACCGTGGCCGAGAACCTGTTCCCCGGCGAAGACCCGGTGGGGCAGCAGATCCAGGTGCGCAGCGTTCCCATGCAGATCGTGGGGGTGCTGGCGAAGAAGGGCCAGAACGCGAGCGGCAACGACCAGGACGACGTGGTGATCCTCCCCTACACCACCATGCAGGCGCGGCTGAGCGGGGGGATGTTCATCGGGCAGATCCTGGCCAGCACCGCCAGCCCCGGTGAGCTGCCGGCGGCGCAGGACGAGATCCGCGCCATCATGCGCGAAAGCCACCGCCAGGCAGACGGCGAGCCCGACGACTTCACCGTCCGCAACCAGAACGACCTGGCCTCCGCGGCCACGGGCACCACGCAGGTGATGACCTGGCTGCTGGCGGCGATCGCCTCCGTCTCGCTGGTCGTCGGGGGGATCGGGATCATGAACATCATGCTGGTGTCGGTGACCGAGCGTACGCGCGAGATCGGCATCCGCATGGCCATCGGGGCGCGCGGCGACGACGTGCTGCTGCAGTTCCTGGTGGAGAGCGTGGTGATGAGCCTGCTGGGCGGGGTGATCGGCTTGGCCGTGGGCTACGGCGGCGCCGCACTGGTGGGCAAGCTGACCGGCTGGGCGACTTCGACGCCACCGCAAGCGGTGCTGCTGGCGGTGGGCTTCAGCGCGGCGGTGGGCGTGTTCTTCGGCTTCTACCCCGCCCGCAAGGCCGCCGCGCTCAACCCGATCGAGGCGCTGCGGTACGAGTGATGGGATGGGGGATGGGGGGGCGGGGATGGCCGGCGGTGCGCTCCGGATGTGTCGCGCCCTCTCCCCGCGCCTGAGAGCGCTCCCCTCTCCCGTACCGGGAGAGGGGGCATGCCGCGAGAGCGGCGCGCCCTGCGGCCTCGGGCGGCGACGAGGCTGGGGAGCCGCCGGGAAGCTTCCCGAGCAACCTCTCCCGGTACGGGAGAGGTGCGAGCCTAAGCGAGCGGAGAGGGCGCCGCGCCGCCGAAGCGAGCAGCACGTTTGAGCCGCAGCGGAGTCAGGAGACGAAGCGAGCACCGGCCGGAGTGATCGACGGAATGCGCACCGGTACCGTCCGGGCGCTGACGAATAGAAGAAGAGAGGTCCAGATGATCTACAGACTTGGCATCGCGGCCGCCGCGCTGGTGGCCGCCGCATCCGCCGGAGCCCCGGCCGTGGGCGCGCAGACGACGGGGCAGACGCAGCCGCAGGCCGTGACCACCGCCGCCCAGCCGCGCACCATCACCTTCAACGAGGCGGTGGGGATCGCGCTGCAGCAGAACGGCACGCTGCGGCAGGCGGTGAACGCGGCCGCGCTCGACACCGTCTCGGTGCGCCAGCAGCGGATGCAGTTCCTCCCCGACCTCCGCTTCAGCACCACGGGGTCGCAGAGCTACGACCGCTCGCCCGGCGGGGGCACCGGCGGCAGCTCGCTCAGCTCGCTGACGTCGTCGATGAACGCGGGGGTCAGCAGCAGCTACACGCTTTACAACGGCGGCGCCAACCGCGCCAACCTGCGCCAGGCGCAGCTTCAGCAGCAGGCAGGCGGGCAAGACGTGGAGCGCACGCGCCAGTCCGTCGTCTTCACCGTGGCCAGCAACTACCTGGGGCTGATCGAGGCGCAGGAGCAGCTTCGCGTGCGCCGCGAGACGCTGGCCAGCGAGCAGGCGCAGCGCGACCAGATCCGCGAGTTCGTGAACGCGGGTCGCCGCCCCATCGCCGACCAGTACCAGGCCGAGGCCACGGTGGCCAGCGCGCAGCTGGCGGTGGTGCAGGCGCAGCGCGACGTGGAGCTGGCCAAGGTGGATCTGATCCAGACGCTGCAGCTGGACCCGCGCGGCGAGTACACCTTCCAGGCGCCGGCCGCCGGCCAGGCGCAGACGGCCTTGGTGGCCGCGCTCGACGTGCTGATGGCGCGCGCCTTCGAGCGCCGGGTGGACCTGGCCGCGCGCCAGACCGAGCTCGACGCCGCCGCGCAGGGCGTGCGCGCCGCGCGGGCGTCGCGCCTCCCCACAGTGTCGGTGAGTGCCGGCTACAACACCAGCCTCAACAGCGGCAACGACGCCGGGCTGTTCGACCAGCTCAACGACCGCCAGGGCGGCTCGGTGAGCGTGGGCGTGTCGCTCCCCCTCTTCGACCGCGGCAGCGCGGCGGCCGAGACGCAGCGTGCGCAGATCGTGCAGGACAACGCCCGCATCGCGCTGGAGAACCAGCGGCAGCAGGTGGGGCTCGAGGTGCGCCGCGCGTACCTCGACCACCAGTCGGCACAGGAGCAGCTCCGCGCCGCGCAGGCGGGGGAGACAGCGGCCCGGCAGTCGCTGGCAGCCACGACGGAGCGCTACCAGGCCGGCGTGGGCACGCTGGTGGAAGTCACGCAGGCGCGCGCCGCGCTGGCGCAGGCGCAGAGCGCGCTGGTGAACGCGCGCTACAACCTCCTCTTCCAGCGCACGCTGGTGGACTACTACACGGGCGACCTGGACCCGGCCGCCGTGCCGATCCGGTAAGGTACGGAGGTACGGAACGACGTCGAAGCAGGGCGGGGGCGGAAGCGCTCCCGCCCTGCTTCGCGTCGGCATCCATTGCGAAGTGCGGCAACGGACATGATATTTGGCGCGCGGTTTCCGCCATTCCTCGCCCCGCCTTCCGAATCCTCCCCTCATGGAAACTCCCGCCTTCCGCTCCCGCCCGCCCTCCGAGTTGCTCGACGCCGCGTTCCAGATGATCCGCGCCCGCTACGAGCAGTTGGCACTGCTGGCGCTGATCATCACGTCGCCTGTGATGGTGTTGCAGGTGATGGTCACCAGCGCCCAGGGGCAGCGATGGGTCACCATGCTCGACGGGCTGCTGACCAACTACGTGATCGCCGCCGCCGTGGTGGTGGTGTCGGAAGCGTACCTCGGCCGCACGGTGGAGGTCGGCGAAGTGCTCAAGCGCGTGGCCAGCCGCTTCGGCTCCATCTGGGGCGCCGCGTTCATCCGGGGGTTCTTCCTGATTCTCGGGCTCCTGCTGCTGGTGATCCCGGGGATCATCGCCATGATCGTCACCTTCGCCATGCCGATCGCGGTGATGGTGGAAGGCGCCTCGGCGTCGGAGTCGTTCGAGCGCAGTCGTGCGCTGGCGAAGGAGAACTGGGGACGGATCGCGGTGACCCTCGGCCTTGCGGTGCTGCTGCAGTTCGTGGCCATCTTCGGGGCCGGGTTCGCCGTGGGCGCCGTCCTGGGTCCCTCGATATGGACCAATCTGCTGGTGCAGGTGGTGGCCACGCTGCTCGCGCCCTTCCCGGCCGTGGTGGGCACGCTCCTCTACTACGACCTGCGCATCCGCAAGGAAGGCTTCGACATCCAGATGCTGATGGAGCAGATGGGCGACGGCGCCGGGCGTCGCCGCTACAAGTTCGCCTTCTGACGGCCGCCACCTGCCCGGCTGGCTGAGTGACGCGGGGCGGCCGGATCATCCAGCCGCCCCGCTCCCCATCCGTACCCCCGACCTCGGTCGCACCCTCGCACCTTCGCACCCGTCTGGTTACCTTCCCGCCGTCCCACCGATCACCCGACGACCGAAGCTCGCGAGGACGATAGATGCACGCCGTGAAGCAGGCCGATCCCGACATCCATCGGCTGCTGGTGGCCGAGGCCGACCGCCAGGAGCACCAGCTGGAGATGATCGCCAGCGAGAACTTCGCCTCGCGCGCGGTGATCGAGGCGATGGGCACGGTGCTCACCAACAAGTACGCCGAGGGGCTCCCCGGGAAGCGCTACTACGGGGGCTGCGAGGTGGTGGACGAGGTGGAGCGCATCGCCCAGGAGCGGCTGATGCAGCTCTTCGGCGCCGACCACGTGAACGTCCAGCCGCACTCGGGCGCGCAGGCGAACATGGCCGCCTACTTCGCGCTGGCCGAGCCAGGCGACACCATCCTGGGGATGAACCTGTCCGAGGGCGGGCACCTCACGCACGGCTCGCCGGTCAACTTCAGCGGCAAGCTGTACAACGTGGTGGCCTACGGCGTTCGCCCCGACGACCACCGCATCGACTACGGCGCCCTGCGCGACCAGGCGATGCAGGTGAAGCCGAAGGTGATCGTGGCCGGGGCAAGCGCTTACCCGCGCATCCTCGACTTCGAGGTGTTCGCCGAGATCGCGCGCGAGTGCGGCGCCCGGCTGTTCGTGGACATGGCGCACTTCGCGGGTCTCGTCGCGACGGGGCACCACCCCTCGCCCGTGCCGCACGCCGACATCGTCACCTCCACCACGCACAAGACGCTGCGCGGGCCGCGCGGCGGGCTGATCATGTCGCGCGAAGAGCTCGGCAAGGCGATCGACAAGCAGGTCTTCCCCGGCACGCAGGGCGGCCCGCTGATGCACGTGATCGCCGCCAAGGCGGTGGCCTTTGGCGAGGCGCTGCGGCCCGACTTCGCCGACTACTCGGCGCGCGTGATCGCCAACGCCAAGGCGCTGGCCGAGGCGCTGATGGAGCGCGGCTTCAAGCTGGTGTCCGGCGGCACCGACAACCACCTGATGCTGGTGGACCTCCGCAACAAGGGCGTCACCGGCAAGGTGGCCGAGAAGGCGCTGGACCACGCGGGGATCACCGTCAACAAGAACACCGTGCCCGGCGAGACCGAGTCGCCGTTCGTGACCTCCGGCGTGCGCATCGGCACGCCGGCGCTCACCACCCGCGGCCTGGGCGTGGAGGAGATGCGCGCCATCGCCGGCCTGATCGAGCGCGTGATCGCCAGGCCGAGCGACGAGCAGGTGGCCGACGAGGTGCGCGGCGAGGTGCGCGAGATGTGCGGGCGCTTCCCGCTGTACGGCGAGTGGGCGCGGGTCTGAGCTGCAGGGGACAGGGGATAGGAAACAGGGGACAGCGGGAGATGCTTGTGCGTGAACCTTGGTTCGAGAGCGAGAGCAACGAAGAGCGGCAGGCACGGCGCGAGGCGTACGAGCGCATCGCCGGCGCGGCGTCGCGGATGCGGGTGCCGCTGGCGCGGCTGGACGCGCTCCTCCACCAGCTCTACCGCAACGAGAGCGAGACGCGCCGCTTCCTGGCCGACCTGTACCACGTGCCCGACGATTCGCTCGACGACTTCCTGCGCCTGCGGCTGAAGGACCTGCAGGAAGGCCGCGACGCCTCCGACGCGTCGGGCTGACGGCCTGCGGGCAGAGGGCACGTGCAAAGCCGATGACGAGCGGCGGACCGGTTTCCGGTTCGCCGCTCGTTCATTTCTTCCTCGGTGCGACCGAACCTCCGGGATGGTCGCGGTCTCTTATCCGTTGCGGAGCCGCATGACCTCCGCGGGCCCGCGACCATCAACCACACGAGCGGAGAAATCGATGCGCATGACCCACGCGCAACCGCACGACGGCGACGAATCACCCCGCCGGGCGCCGCGAGTCCTGTCCACGCGCGCCGTGGTGATCGCCTTCGCGCTGGTCGAAGCCGCGATCATCGGCTGGGCGCTGCTGTCCGGGCGGATCCACTGACGCTCGCGCTGCATCCGAGAATCCACACTGTCACGGGAGATATCACCATGTCCGCTTCGAACCTCGACACCGTCCGCGGCAGCGTGCTCACGCGGATGGAGCGCGCCGACCGCCTGGTGCGCCTGGCCATCTACGGCGCCACGGCGGTGGAGCTGGCGCTGTTCGCCGTCGCCATCTACCTGGTGGACTGGGACAACCGCCTCGAAAAGCTGCTCTTCGTCTTTTCGGTGCTGAGCTACACCATCATCGCGCTGGGGCTGCTGGCGCTGGGCGGCCACGTCACCCGCTCGGTAGGCCGCGTGCTGGCGGCGATGGACCCCGGCGGCGCGCGGTAGCCCCCTGGGCGCCACCGGCCGCACGGCGGGCTCCCTGTCCGCCGACGCCCTGGAGGTGCTGCGCTCGCCCGTGCTGATCGGGCGGGCGCAGCTCGGCGACGTCCGCGCGCTCGACCAGCTCCTGCGCGCGCTGCAGGAGCCGCTCTTCCGCCACGTCCTCACCATCGTCCCCGACCCGCACACCGCCGAAGACGTGCTGCAGGAGGCGCTGCTCACCGTATCGCGCAAGCTGCGCACGCTGCGTGACCCGCGCTGGTTCCGCGCCTGGGCGTACCGCATCGCCACCCGCCTGGCCGTCCGCCGCGCGAAGAAGGAGCACCGCTGGGCCGACGCCCTCCGCGACGACGACCTCGCCGCGCTCCCCGCCGCCGAGCCAGAGCCCCGCTTCGACCCCGAGCTGGTCGCGGCGCTCCCCTCCGCCCTCTCCGCCGTGTCCCCCGCCAGCCAGCTGGTGCTGCGCATGCACTACCTCGACGAGCTGACGTACGCTGAGATCGCCGAAGCGCTCGAGATCTCCGTCGGCACCGTCAAGTCGCGCCTGGCGTACGGGTTGGCGACGCTGCGGAAGACGCTGACGGACCGCAGGCACGTGTGACTGCACTTACGTTGACTCGACTCTTTAAAATAGCTAATTTAGCTAACATCCCAGCAGAGGAACGACATCTATGGCAAGCGGACGTGGGGCATCAGCGAAGGCCTTGAGCAAGGGGCAAGACGAGGCGAGCGGTATTCGACGAGAAGAGAAGAAGGGTAGCAAGCCTTCCATCCCTGCTGCACGGAGTCGCAACGGCGTGGGGGTGGAAGGCTCAACCATCTACATGACGTCGACAGAGGCGCAGAATGGCTTCGGGCGTGTGCTCGATACAGTCGCACGCAACAACACCGTCGTGATCACCAAGCGGAATGCCACCCAGGCCGTGGTGATGTCGGTGGACCGCTATGAGGCACTTACGCGGGGGGCTTCGCCGGAGATGGACACGCTCACGGCCGAGTTCAACGACCTCCTCAGCCGGATGCAGACACCCCTGGCCAAGGCTGGGGTGCACGACGCCTTCTGGGCGTCGCCGGATGAGCTCGCGCGTGCGGCAGTGAGTGCCGCGCGAGCAACGGAGCAATGACACCGGGAAAAGAGCCGCCGTCCATCTACGTCATCGCGGGAACTAACGGCGCGGGGAAGAGCAGCGTCGCCGGTGCCGCGATCCGCGACCGCGGGAGCGACTACTTCAATCCCGACGAGGCAACCCGCAGGATTCTCGAGGCGAATCCCGGGATTGATCCTGGCCTGGCGAACAGCCAGGCGTGGATCCAGGGGAAGCAACTGCTGGAACAAGCGATCTCCTCCCGCACGACGTTCACCTTCGAGACTACCCTGGGGGGCAACACGATCCCGGCATTGCTCGAGCGAGCGAGCGCGGCAGGGCTCGCTCTGCGAATGTGGTATGTCGGCTTGGAAGGGCCTGATCTCCACATCGCACGGGTGCGGTCCCGGGTGGCAGCAGGCGGGCACGACATTCCTGAAGCGAAGATTCACGAGCGATACCAGCGCAGCCGAGCCAACCTGATCCGGCTCCTCCCTGCGCTCACAGACCTTCGGGTGTTCGACAACAGCGCTCCCGGAGACCCGAAAGCCGGAATCCCCCCAAAGCCGCGCCTCATCCTGTCCGTACGCGATGGGGTGATAGAGGAAACCTGTGGGCTGACCATGGTTCCGGAGTGGGCGAAGCCAGTGTTCATGGCCGCTTTGCATCAGTACCAGCACGGAATCGGGCCGACGACGTAAGAGTACGCCGACGTACGCGAAGGTTTCACTCGGTACGACGTTGCGATTCAAATGGAAAGCCTTTCCGAACCCAATCGCCGCTGCGGTGTAGTCATCGGGCTTGCCGCCGTCCTTTCGCAGCATCCGCAGAGCCCATGAAGAAAGCCTACATCGAGACGTACGGCTGCCAGATGAACATCAGCGACAGCGAGCTGATGGCCGGCATCCTGGCAGACCAGGGGTACGTCGCGACCGACACGCCCGACGACGCCGACGTGATCCTGGTGAACACCTGCGCCATCCGCGACCACGCGGAGCAGCGGGTGATCGGCCGCGTGGGCCAGCTCCAGCAGATCCGCCGCGAGCGCCCCGAGGTGGTGATCGGCGTGACCGGGTGCATGGCGCAGCGCATGGGCGAGCAGCTCTTCCGCAAGGACGGCGGCGTGGACCTGGTGATGGGGCCCGACGCCTATCGCCAGCTCCCGCAAAGGCTCGCCGAGCTCCGTCCATCCGCCGCGCCCAAGCGCTCGCTCCCGCTGGCGGCCGGCGGCCGCGGGCTGACGGTGCTCGGCTTCGATCCGTTCGAGAACTACGAGGGCGTCGCCGCGCGCCGCATCTCGTCGGTGTCGGCGTGGGTGCCGATCCAGCGCGGGTGCAACTACCGCTGCACCTACTGCATCGTCCCCTACGTGCGCGGCGACGAGAAGAACCGCGACCCGCAGGCGATCCTGACCGAGGTGCGCCAGCTGGCGGCCGAGGGTGTGCCCGAGGTGACGCTGCTGGGGCAGACGGTGAACAGCTACCAGCACGGCGACTGGAGCTTCCCCCGCCTGCTGCGCGAGGTGGCGCGGGTGGACGGGATCCGCCGCGTGCGCTTCACCAGCCCGCACCCCAACGGCTTCACCCGCGAGCTGGTGGAGGTGATGGCCGAGGAGCCCGCCGTCTGCAAGCAGCTCCACCTGCCGGTGCAGGCCGGGCACGACCGCACGCTCAAGCGGATGCTGCGGCGCTACACGGTGGCCGAGTACCTGGAGAAGATCCAGTGGGTGCGCGAAGCGATGCCGGGCATCGCGCTCTCCACCGACGTGATCGTGGCCTTCCCCGGCGAGACGGAGGAGGAGTACCAGGGCACGCTGGAGCTGATGCGCACCGTGCGCTACGACGACGCGTTCCTGTACCGCTACTCCGAGCGCGAAGGCACCCCCGCCACCCGCCTCCCGCGCGACCAGTTCGTCCCCGAGGCGGTGGGCCAGGCGCGGCTGCAGGCGCTGATCGACCTGCACCGGGAGATCCAGGCCGAGATGTACCAGGCCGAGGTGGGCCGGGTAGTGGAGGTGCTGGTGGAGAAGGAAGGCCGCCGCGGCGGGGTGCAGGGCCGCACCCAGGGGAACAAGGTGGTCAACTTCGACGGCTCCGCCTCGCTGGTGGGCACCTTCGCCGACGTGCGGCTGGTGTCCACCACCGGCGCCACCTTCGCGGGCGAGCTGGTGGGCGTGCCCGAGCTGGCGGAGGCCGCTGCGTGACCCGCCGCGGCTGGACACTGCTGGTCGCCGCCGCCGCCCTGGCGGCGGCGTTCGCGTATCAGAACCGGGAGGAGCGCGCGGCGCTGGAGATCGGTCCCCTCGACCTCTACGCCATCCCCCTGGCCGTCCTCGTCTTCGCCGCCTTCCTGCTGGCGATGGCGGCGATGTACTTCCTCTCCCTCCCCACCGACCGCCGCACCCGCGAGCTGCTGCGCGCCCACGGCCTGCTCGACGCGCCCCTCGATGCACAGGCACCGCGCTCCGTCCGTCCCGCGCCCGTCCGATCGCACTCCGACCCACCGTCCCCACCGCCGCCACCGTACTCCGGGTACTGATCGGCGTCAGACCACCCGCGTCAGCCGCCGTCGCTCGCCCGCATTGCGCCACGCCCGGAATAGTCGGCCGCGTACCGCACCCGCGGCGGGAAGTCGCGCCGGGCAACGGCGATTGACCGGGCACGATATCTTGATCTAAGTCAAGTACTTACAAGACCATTTCGAAATGATGCAGCGCGGCGCCGGAACCCCGGCGCCGCGCTTGTTTTCCGCCAGCTCGGTCGCTCGCGATCGACTTTCTCGGCCGATACGTTCAGTGCGTCCGCTTCATCCCCTCACGGGACCGTCGTCGTCTGCTGCAGGATCACGGTGACGCCGGTGACCGCCCCGCTGCTCACTGTCACCGGTCGGGTGGCGGCCTGACCCGCGGCCAGCGTGAAGCCGATGGGAACGCGGACGGCGAGCTGATAGGTCGCGGCACGGAGGCTGTCGAAGGCGAAGACGCCGTTCGCGGCGGTGAGCGTGGAATCCTGCCCGATGAGGATGACGGAGACGGCGCCCAGGCCGCTGCCGCCCGCGAGCACGCTTCCCTGCACCGTTCCCGTGCCCACGGCGGTCTCGAACGGCGCGGTGGTGCTGAACACGCTCGACGCATCGCACGCGGTGATGGCGGCCGCGGCCGACGCAGCCGCGATCCCGATCCACAGCCGGACCTTCATCTCGCACCTCCTGTTCGGCACCCCGCGCGCCCACTCCGGGCCGTGACGCACGTCTGCAACCGCCGCGCCATCCACCCGCCGCAATCTGATGAGCCACACGGATTTGTGATCGGATGAGCAACCTCCGCCTGCCGATCGTGACCGCGTTCTTCGCCTTCCTGGCCGGGCTCCTCTTCGGCCTTCGCGTCGAAGCCGTGCCCGCCGCCGTCGCGCTCTGCGCGGCGCTCCCGCTGGCCGCGGCCGTGCTGCACCGCCCGCTCGTCGGCGTCCCGCTCAGCCGCGAAGCGACGCGTGGATGCCTGCTGGCGGCGCTGGCGCTGGCCGGCGCGGGTAGCGCGGCGCAGTCGCGCGTGGAGGCCGCCCGCGACTGCCGCTCGACCCTGGCCGACGGCGCGCGCATTCTGGTCGATGGCGCGCTCGCGGCCGACTTCGCCGCGCCGCGCGACACGGCGGAGCGCATCCCGCTCCTCCCGATCGCCGTGCAGCACGCGCGGGCTGGCGGGGGACGCGTCTCCGGCTGCGAGGTGGAGATGCGCGTCCGCCTCCCGCGCGGCACCCCCGCCGTCGCCGCGGGAACGGAGCTGCGGCTGGCCGGCGAGTGGCGGCTTCTCCCATCGCCCGTAAACCCGGGGAGCTGGCCGCGCGACCCGGCCTGGCGCGGCTACCTTCTGGTGCGCCACTCCACGGTCACCGCGCCGGCGGAGTTCGCGCGCCACCCCATGCTGGCGCTGCGCGGCCGCGCCGAGCGCCAGATCCGCCGGCTCTTCCCACGCAACGCCGCGCTGGCCGACGCGCTGGTGCTGGGCCGCCGCGAGACGCTGGACCGAGAGCTGGCGGACCGCTTCGCCGCGTCGGGGCTGGTGCACCTGCTGGCGATCTCGGGGACGCACGTGGCGCTGGTCGCCGCGGTGCTGGTGCTCCTGGGCCGTGTGCTGCGGCTGCGGCGCGACCCCACCATCTGGCTCACCATCGCCCTGATCACGCTGTACCTGGCCATGATCGGCGCGCCACCCTCCGCCGTACGCTCGGGGATCATGACCGCCCTGGCGCTGCTCACCGCGGTGCTGCAGCGCCCCTCCGCCCCGTTCGGCATCGTGGCCGCCGCCGCGCTGGTGATCCTGGCGCTGGAGCCGATGACCGCGCTCGACGCCGGCTTCCAGCTCTCGTACGCGGGCGTGCTGGGGATCATGCTCCTGCGCCGGCCGCTCCTGGCCCGCGTCCCCGAACGGCTCCGGCAGGGGTGGATGAAGCACCTGACGGAATCGTTCGTGGTCTCCGTCGCGGCCTTCGTGGCCACGTCTCCCATCACCGCTCACCACTTCGGGCAGGTGGCGCCGGTTTCGATCGTGGCAAACCTACCTGCCATCCCGCTCAGCTCCCTGGCGCTGGTGGGGGTCGGCGCGGCGTGCGCGCTGGAGCCGCTGTCGCCCGGGCTGGCGCGGCTGGTGGCCGACGGCGCGTCGCTGGCGCTGGACGGGATGCAGGCGGTGGTGAACGTGGCCGCGGCCGTTCCCGGCGGGCACATGGCGGTGGCGCGGCCGCGGTGGTGGCTGTGGGCCGCCGCCGCGCTCGCTTTCCTGGCCGTGCTGGAGCTGGCCGCGGGGATGCGCCGCCGCGTGCGCTGGGCGCTGGCGCCGATGAGCGCGGCGGCGGCGTTCCTGCTGCTGCCGGTGGCCGCTGCTCCCGCGCGTGGCCTGGAGATCGCGTTTCTGGACGTGGGCCAGGGCGACGCGGTGGCGATCGAGACCCCCGCCGGGCGCTGGCTGCTGGTGGACGCGGGGCCCGCGGAGGAGGGGTTCGACGCCGGCCGCCGCCGCGTGCTCCCCTGGCTGCGGGCGCAGGGCGCGACCCGCGTGGAGGCGCTGGTGCTCACCCATCCGCACCTCGACCACGTGGGCGGCGCCCCCGCCGTGCTCCGCGAGATCCCCGTCGGGCGGGTGATCGAGCCCGGGATGGCGTTCGGCACGCCCGTGTACCAGGAGGTGCTGCACGCCGCCCGGGCACGGCGCGTTCCCTGGAACGCCGCGCGGCAGGGACGGGTGCTGCGGATCGACGGCGTGGAACTGGAGTTTCTGTGGCCCACTGCGGACGTTCTTGACGCACCCGAAGATCCGAACGACATTTCGGCCGTGGTCCAGCTTCGTTACGGCGAGTTTTCGGCGCTGCTCACCGGAGACGCGCCGGAGTTCGTGGAACGCGCCCTGGTGGGCCGCTACGGCGAGCGCCTGCGCTCGCAGCTGGTGAAGGCCGGCCACCACGGCAGCCGCACTTCGACGTCGGACGAGTGGCTGCGCGCGGTGAGCCCCGCGCTGGTGGTGATCAGCTGCGGGCGGCGCAACCGGTACGGCCACCCCGCGCCGGAGACGGTGGCCCGGCTGCGCGCCGGCCGCGTGCAGGTGGCGCGGACCGACGAAGACGGCACCGTGGTGGTCCGCGTCGCTCCCGGCGGACGCGCATGGCAGAGGGAGGACGAGTGAGCGTGCTGGCGCGGATCGCCGACGTGGTGCTGGGCCCGCGCGTTCCGCCCGGCGAGCTTCCCGGCGCGCCGCTGCCGCCGGGGGTGACCGTCCGCCGCAACCGCTGGATCCCCGCCATCGGCGGGGTGACGGGCGGGATGCAGGGGCACGCCGCGGCGGTCACGCTGGGCGGCACCATCCTGGTGCACCCGGAGGCAGGGATCGACGAGGGATTGCTGGAGCACGAGCTGGTGCACGTGCGGCAGTGGAGGGAAGACAGGCTGTTCGCGGCGCGGTACGTTGCGGAGTGGGTGCGCCGCGGCTACCGGAAGAACCGCTACGAGGTGGAAGCGTACGAGCACGAGCGCCGCTTCCGCGCCCAGCAGACGAGAGACGCGAGGAGACCGTGAGCAGCAAGGGCATCATCACGATCGAGCGCCACATCATCGAGGCCGAGCGGCAGTTTCCCGAGGCCACGGGCGCCTTCAGCAGCATCCTGTACGACATCGCCTTCGCGGCCAAGATGATCGCCAAGGAGGTGCGCCGCGCCGGCCTGGCCGACATCCTGGGCTACACCGGCGAGATCAACGTGCAGGGCGAAGAGGTGCGCAAGCTGGACGAGTACGCCAACGAGGTGATCTTCAAGGCGCTCGACCACACCGGCCACCTGTGCGGGATGGCGTCGGAAGAGGAGGAGGACTTCATCCCCATCCCCGAGAAGTTCCCCACCGGCAACTACTGCGTGCTGTTCGACCCGCTCGACGGCTCGTCGAACATCGACGCCAACGTTTCGGTGGGCACCATCTTCTCGGTGCACCGCAAGGTGAGCGACCACCCGCGCGGGTCGCTGGAAGACTGCCTGCAGGCGGGGTACCGGCAGATGGCGGCCGGCTACGTGGTCTACGGCTCGTCCACCATGCTGGTGTACACCACGGGGAACGGGGTGCACGGCTTCACGCTCGAGCCCAGCATCGGCGA
Source organism: Longimicrobium sp. (assembly GCA_036399995.1). Lineage (GTDB taxonomy): Bacteria > Gemmatimonadota > Gemmatimonadetes > Longimicrobiales > Longimicrobiaceae > Longimicrobium. Next base: position 16,386 of record DASWMA010000299.1, read on the forward strand.
GTTCCTGCTGTCGCACCCGCACATGTGCATCCCCGAGAACGGGCAGCGCATCTACAGCTGCAACGAGGGGAACTACGGGAAGTGGAGCGACGGGCAGCGCCGCTTCGTCGACTGGCTGAAGGGGGCCGACCCCAGCAACACCCGGCCGTTCAGCTCGCGCTACATCGGCTCGCTGGTGGCCGACTTCCACCGCAACCTGCTGTACGGCGGCCTGTTCATGTACCCGGCCGACGTGAAGAGCCCCAACGGCAAGCTGCGCCTGCTGTACGAGGCCGCGCCGCTGGCCATGATCGCCGAGCACGCCGGCGGCGCCGCCACCGACGGCACGCGCCGGATCATGGACATCGAGCCCGAGTCGCTGCACCAGCGCACCCCGCTCTACATCGGCACCAGGGCCTACGTGGAGATGGCCGCGAAGTTCGTGGCCCCGGCCGAGGAGCCCGCGCTGGCCGTTGTTTGACCCGCGATTGTTCGACCACTGAGCAAAATCGAAAAAGCCCCGGCTCTCCACGCGAGAGCCGGGGCTTCTTCCGTGATCCCATCGCGCCGCGTCAGTCGGCGGCGTCGGCGAAGCGCGGTTCGAAGGCGTCGATCAGGTAGTCGGCATCGGGAAAGTGCGCCACCACCTTCAGTTCGCCCCCCATCGCCTCGACCACCTCGCGCAGCGTGCTCAGCCGCACGTCCCTGCGGCGTTCGAGACGGGAGACGCTGGGTTGGCCGGTCTCGAGCCTGCAGGCCAGCTCCTCCTGCGTAAGCCCCCGCGCTTGGCGGAGCTCGTTCAGTGCGATCCCGGCCGACATGCGCTCGGCCCAACCCTTGATCTGCGCGATCTCTTCCGGTGTATGGCGCTGCTCAAGAATTTCGCGCCAAGGCTTGTGTCCGGCCATCAGATCAGCCCCTCCCTTCGCAGTTCTTCGAGGTACTCGTCGTACAGACGATCCGCCAACGGTACGTGGACCTCGTACCAGCGCTTGTCACCCGTCTTGTCTCCACCCAGCAGTATGATCGCCGTACGACGCGGGTCGAACGCGTACAGAAGCCGGAGCGGACGTCCACGACTCTGTACTCTCAGCTCACGCATGTGCGAGTGTCGCGAGCCGAGGATCTTCGAACTATGCGGCGCACCCAGAGCCGGTCCCTCGGTCACCAGCAGCAGGATGCCGCGTGAGACCGCGTCGCCGTCCGCCTTCGAGAGCCCGATGTACCACGCCTCGAACTCCTCCGTACCCTCCACGTCCCATTCCAATGTATCCTCGCGCGAGTATGCAGTAAAGGGAATATTCACCGCGCCACGAAACGGGGTCTCGCGGGGACGCGGAGGGGAAACGGTAGTAAAATGGACAGCGGTCGACTCACGCGCGGAAACCGGCAGAACGGGGTAACTCCCGCCACCCGGACGTCACGGAATTCAGACCTGTGTGGGAGAGGGCGTCAAACTGACCAGATATGGACGGCAGGCTAGCCGGAGTCGAACTACTTGCCGCCGCGCTCCCGCAGCACGCGGGCGAGGTCGATGAACTTCTGGGGGGGGAAGGTCTCGGGGCGCTGCACCAGGTCCATCCCGGCGGCGCGGCCCACCTCTTCCACCTGCTCGACGGAGAGGTGCCAGGCGTCGCGCAGGATGCGCTGGAACTGCTTGCGGCGCTGCTGGAAGGCCGCGCGGGTCAGCTCGCGAAGCCCGGCCTCCTCTTCGACCGTGAGACGGGGCGGGTCGTGCGGCACGATCTTCACCACGCTCGACATCACGTCGGGCACG
>DASWMA010000300.1:0-2639 GCA_036399995.1 Longimicrobium sp.
TCGCACTTTCGCACTTTCGCACTTTCGCACTTTCGCACTTTCGCACTTTCGCACTTTCGCACTTTCGCACTTTCGCACTTTCGCACTTTCGCACTGCAGTCCCTGGGCGTGTTCGGCGCCGGGGCGCCGAACCGGGCTGCGCGCGCCGTAGGGCACGATACCGCCGTGCCCAACGGCGCCGGGCCTGCTACGGGCAAACCGCCGCCCTCCGCAGTCCCGGCCCTCCGGGCGCGCATCCCTCACGCAGAGCTGGCAAATACTTGCGAGCGGCCGAACCATTTCGTCCAGGCCTCACGGCCCCCGTGCACGACTGCTACATCCCCGCGTAGCTGCTACGATCCGGATCACGAAACGGGGGCGTTCATGTTGACCAACTTGAATGGGCGCACTAGCTTCCGCCTCTCTATCCAAACCTGGCCCACCCGCCGCGCGGACGCTCCACCGCACCAGTTCCGCGCGCGGGTTCCAATGCCGTAGCTCGTGCTGTCCCCAGGCTCCCACCCGGAGCCCGGGTCCGTTCGCATCTCTGCAGTCCCCGGTTTTGCCGCCACCCCGCCTCGCTGGGGCGTGCACGTCGGTACCGTGGCGGCGCAGGGCGATCCTATCCCTCTCTTCGCGATGCTGAGCCATGGTGGGGCTTGAACGGCTGCTGATCGGGCGCACCCTGGACGGGCGCTACACCATCGAAGAGCTGATCGGCCAGGGGCGCAGCGGCCTGGTGTATCGCGCCAGGCACGCGCACACCCGCGTGGAGGTGGCGCTGAAGGTGGTGGCCGCCCCGCGCACCCCCGAGGCCCGCGAGCGCTTCCGCACGCTGGTGGCGGGCGAGGTGCGGCTGGCGGCGGCCATCGAGCACGTGAACGTGGCGGCCGTGTACTGCCTGGGGCACGACGCCGAGCTCGACCTCGACTTCGTGACCGCCGAGCTGCTGCGCGGGCAGACGCTGGCGTCGGTCCTGTCGCAGCGCGGCAAGCCGCCCATCGCGCTGGGCCTGCGCCTGCTGGCCGAAGCGGCCGAGGGGATGGCGGCCGGCCACGCCGCCGGGCTGGTGCACCGCGACCTGCGCCCCGCCAGCCTGTACCTGGTGCGCCTGGCGGCCGAGCGGCAGGTGCGCGTGAAGGTGGCCGGCTTCGGCGTGCCGCAGCTGGTTCGCCGCGAGTCGCTGGCCGGCGCCGCGCCCGAGGTGAGCGCCTACGCGTCGCCCGAGCTGCTGGCCGCCGGCTCGCTGCGCCTGACCCCCGCCAGCGACGTGTTCAGCCTGGGCGTGGTGGGCTACGAGCTGCTCACCGGCCGGCTCCCGTTCGACGAGGCGGCCCGCCGCGCGCTGGCCGAGGGCGCCACGGTGGAGGCGGAGCACCCCGGCGACGTGGCCGACAGCGTGCCGCCGCAGGTGGTGGACGCCGTGCTGCAGGCGCTGCGCTGCGCCCCCGCCGAGCGCCATGCGAACGGCGCCGCGTTCCAGGCCGCGCTGCAGCAGCCGGTTCGGCACGTGGTGGCCGTCGGCAAGATCGCCCCCGCCGCGCACCCCGCGCCGGAAGCCCCCGCGCCCGCCGAAGCGCCGGAAGCCGTGGCGGAGACGCCCGCTCCCGCACCGCAGGCCGAGGCGATCCCGACCGCCGCCGCCGCGGTGTCGAGCGACGTCCCGGTCGTGGACGTGGCCGATCTTGCGGTTGATGAGCCGGAGCCGGGCGTCCCCGACCTCGCCGAGGCCGCAGTCGAGACGGAATCGGCGGGCAAGACGGAGCCGAACGTCCCCGATCTCGCCGCAGACGAGGCCGCGGCCACGGTCGAAGCCGCGTCGTTGAGCGAAGCGGTCGAACCGGCGACTGTTGCGACTTCCGCGGAACCGGCACCGGTCGCGATCGAAGCGCCTGCCGTCCCGACGTTCGCGGAGGTGTCGACGGAGATCACGCCGGCTGCGGCCGAGCCCGCAGTCGTTGAGCCGGTTGCCGCCACCTCAGCGCTTCCCGTCGCCGCAACGCCGCCGGTGCCGCCCGTCGTTGCCGCGCCGCCGCCGCGGGACCTGACGCGCGGTCCGGCCCCGAAGGCCGCGCCGAGCCGGGCGGCCGCCGCGCCGGACCTGGAGCTGTACTATCCCCCGCAGGCGCCGAAGCCGCCGGTCGCGATCCCCGCGGGCTTCTCGCCGCCGCCCGCCCCCCCGGTGGTGGAGCCGCCCGCTGTCGTAGCGGCGCCGATCCCGGTGGAGACGGCACCGCCCGCGGCGATCCCGGTCAGCCGCGCGCCGATCGCCGAGACGCCGGCACCCGCTCCGACGCCGGCTCCCCTGCCCGCGCCCGCCAAGCTGAAGCTCACGCCGGGCGCCGCCCGCAAGCGGCCGGCGGCGGGCTCCGCCACCTACCGCGGCCCCGCGATGGCCGCCGGGTTCGTGCTGGGGATCCTGGTGCTGGGGAGCGTGGCCTGGGTGGCCACGCACGTCGGCGGCGAGCCGGTGGTGCCGCAGCCGGCGGCCGTCGCGAACCAGCTCGTCTCCAGCTCCGCCACGCCGGCCGCCACGCCCGCCCGGGCCGCGGCCGGCCAGCAGCCGGCCCGCGCCCCCCTCGCGGCTGCCACCGCCGACACCGCCGCGCGCACCGCCGAGCAGCGCGCCGCCGACGCGCGGAAGAAGCAGCAGGACGACG
>DASWMA010000301.1:0-1615 GCA_036399995.1 Longimicrobium sp.
CTGAGCCTGAACGGCGACGGGGCGGTGGTGATGAAGATGGAGATCGAGAACAAGTACCGCTTCCCCGAAGACTCGCGCGTGCAGCTGGCGGCCAAGGGGCTGCTGGGCGAGATCGTGGCCGAGATCAACCCCGGCCGCTCCCGGACCGTCGCCGACGAGGGCGACGTGCTGGCCAGCGGCACCGGGCAGAACGGGCTGGCCGGCACGGCGCAGCAGCTGGGGGGCAAGGCCGACACGCTGCTTTCCAGCGCCAACCAGATGCTCAACCCGCAGACGGTGGGCGCGGTGCAGACCAGCGCGGCCGAGCTGCAGGCGCTGATGGCGTCGTTGCGTTTGATGGCGGCCGAGCAGCGCGCGCAGCTGAACGCGCTGAGCGGCTCGCTGAACCGCAGCGCCCGCGGCTTCGAGAGCACCGCCACCCGCCCCGAGCTGGCGCGCGCCATCGCCCGCACCGACAGCATCAGCGCGCGGCTCGACCTGGCCTCGCGCCAGCTGAACCAGAGCACCGCCAGCATGGTGGTGGTGATGGGGCGCCTGGAGCGCGGCGAGGGCACCATGGGCAAGCTGATGACCGACGACTCGCTGTACGTGAACCTGAACTCGGCGGTGAACAACCTGAACCAGCTCACCACCGACATCCGGGCGAACCCCCGGAAGTACCTGAGCGTGAGCGTCTTCTAGGCCTCGGCCTCCGCAGGACCAGAACGAGGGCGAGCTTCCGGGTGGGAGGCCCGCCCTCGCGCATTCCGACGCGCGTTTGATCTCACGCAGAGCAGCAGAGGAGCAGAGGGGTTTCTCTATTTCTCTGTTTTCTCTGCTGCTCTGCGTGAGTCCATGCAGTAAAAGCTTCAGACGAGCGGAAGCCGGGGAGTCGAGGCGGGAAGCTCCACGATCACCCGCGAGCCGGACGGTGGGCGCTCGACGCGCAGCTCGGCGGCGGGGCCGTAGATCGTCTCCAGGCGCCGGCGCAGGTTGCTCAGGCCGGTGCCGTCGCGCGGCTCGCGGGGGAAGCCGGCGCCGTCGTCCTCCACCTCCAGCCGCAGCCGCTCGCCGTCGCGGTGCACGCGCACGCCCACGCGGCCGCCCTCCAGCTTTCCCCCGATGCCGTGCTTGAGCGAGTTCTCCACCAGCGGCTGCAGCGTCATGGTGGGGATGCGCAGCTCCGCGGCCGCCGGGTCCACTTCGAAGTCCACCCGCAGGCGCTCGCCGTAGCGCTCGCTCTCCACCGCCAGCCACGCGCGCAGGTAGTCGATCTCGTCGTCCACCGTGCAGTTCGCGCGGTGCGTGCGGTCGAGCGTGCGGCGCAGGATGCGCGCGAGGTTCTCGGTGGTGGTCTCGGCCGCGCGGGGGTCGGTGCGCACCAGCGCGGCGATGGTGTTCAGCGCGTTGAACAGGAAGTGCGGGTTCACCTGCGCCTGCAGCGCCGCGAGCTGCGCGTCGCTCGCCTCCACGCGGGCGCGCTCGGCGGCCTCGGCCTGCTCGCGGCCGTAGCCGTACAGGAAGCGCGTGGCGTCGGCGGTCATCTTGGCCGCGGCGGCGGTGGCGTAGAGGGTGGCCGCCACGCCGAACAGGATCAGCGGCTCCTTCATGGCGTACGGCACCATCACCGCCGTGG
>DASWMA010000302.1:0-22925 GCA_036399995.1 Longimicrobium sp.
AAGACCGCCGCGGCGTTCGTCCCCGATCCCTTCGGCGAGCCGGGCGCGCGGCTCTACCGCACCGGCGATCTGGGGCGCTGGCGGCCCGACGGGACCATCGACTTCCTGGGGCGAGCCGACACGCAGGTCAAGGTGCGCGGCTTCCGCATCGAGCCGGGCGAGATCGAGGCGCGGCTGGCGGAGCACGAGGACGTCCGGGAGGCGGTGGTCCTGGCGCGCGAAACGGCCGGCGACCGGCAGCTGGTGGCCTACTACACGGGCGAGGCGGTCGAGACCGACGCGCTGCGGGCGCATCTCTCCCAGCGGCTGCCGGAGTACATGGTGCCGGCGGCGTACGTGCACCTGGAGGCGCTGCCGCTCACTCCCAATGGCAAGGTCGACCGGAGAGCGCTCCCGGCGCCCGGCGACGACGCCTACGCGCGGCGCGGCTACGAGGCGCCCGTGGGCGAGACCGAGCGGGCGCTGGCGGAGATCTGGGCCGAGCTGCTGGGGCTGGAGCGGGTTGGGCGCCGGGACAGCTTCTTCGAGCTGGGCGGCCACTCGCTGCTGGTGGTCCAGCTGACCTCGCGCATCCGGCAGGTGCTGGGCGCCGAGGTGGAGATCGGCCTGGTGTTCGAGCGCCCGTCGCTCCGGGAGCTGGCGGAGGCGCTGGCGGCGGCCGGACGGGCCGACCTCCCCCCGATCGAGCGGGCGGACCGGAGTGCGCGGCTGCCGCTCTCGTTCACGCAGCAGCGCCTCTGGTTCATCGAGCAGTTCGGGAACCTGGGGAGCACCTACCACGTTCCCGGGCGCCTGCGCCTGCGCGGCGAGCTCGACCGCGAGGCGCTGGTGCGCGCGCTGGACCGGCTGGTGGCACGGCACGAGGCGCTGCGCACGACCTTCTCGGTGGTGAACGGTGAGCCGGAGCAGCGGATCGGTCCGGAGACGAGTGGCTTCCACCTGGTGGAGCACGACCTGGCCGGGGAGGGGAGGGAAGCGATCGAGCGCGTGATGGACGAGGAGGCCGCGGCCCCCTTCGACCTGGAGCGCGGGCCGCTGATCCGCGGCCGGCTGGTCCGGCTGGCCGAGGACGACCACGTGCTGCTGCTCACCATGCACCACATCGTCTCCGACGGCTGGTCGATCGGCGTGCTCTTCGACGAGCTGGGCCGGCTCTACGCCGCCTTCCGGGCGGGCCGCGGGGATCCGCTCCCGCCGCTGCCGATCCAGTACGCCGACTACGCGGCCTGGCAGCGGCGCTGGGTGGAAGACCGGGTCCTGGAGGCGCAGGCGGGCTACTGGACCCGTACGCTGGCGGGCACGCCCGGGGTGCTCGAGCTGCCGACGGACCATCCGCGTCCCCAGCAGCAGGACCATGCGGGCGCGTCGCTGCGGGTGAAGCTCGACGCGGAGCTCACGGCGGGGCTGAAGGCGCTGTCGCGGCGGAACGGGACCACGCTGTTCATGACGCTGCTCGCCGGGTGGGCCACGGTGCTCGGCCGGCTGGCGGGGCAGGACGACGTGGTCGTCGGCACGCCCACCGCCAACCGGGGGCGGCGGGAGATCGAGGGGCTGATCGGCTTCTTCGTCAACACGCTGGCGCTGAGGGTGGACCTCTCGGAGCAGCCCACGGTGGCCCAGGTGCTGGCGCGGGTGAAGGCGCGGACGCTGGAGGCGCAGGCCAACCAGGACATCCCCTTCGAGCAGGTGGTGGAGCTGGTGAAGCCGGAGCGCAGCCTGTCGCACACGCCGCTCTTCCAGGTGGTGTTCAACTGGAGCGACGCGCCGCGCGGCGGCGCGGAGCTGCCGGGGCTGCGGCTGGGGGGCGCGCCGGGGGCGGAACGGACCACGGCGAAGTTCGACCTGATGCTGTCGCTGGCGGAATCCGGCGGGCGGATCACGGGAGCGGTGGAGTACGCCACCTCGCTGTGGGAGCGGGAGACGGTGGAGCGGCACGTGGGCTACCTGCGTCGCGTGCTGGAGCAGATGGCGGCCGACGAAAGGCGGGTGGTGGACCGGCTGGAGCTGCTCGACGCAGCCGAGCGGTGCCGGGTGGTGGAGGAGTGGAACGCGACCGACCGGCCCTATCCCGCCGACGGCCTGCGCGTCCACGACCTGTTCCGCGCGCAGGCGGCGCGGACGCCGCACGCCGTTGCGCTCTCCTGGCGTGGCGAACGGTGGACGTACGCCGAGCTGGAGGCGCGCGCGAACCGGCTCGCCAACACCCTGCGCCACCGCGGCGTGGGGCCGGAGGTCCGCGTCGGCATCTGCCTGCCGCGCACACCGGATCTCGTGGCCGCGCTGCTGGGCGTGCTGGGCGCGGGTGGCGCGTACGTGCCGCTCGACCCGGCGTACCCTCGCGAGCGGCTGGCCTGGATGCTCGAGGACGCCGCGGTCGCGCTGGTCATCACCGAATCGGCCCTGGCGGACCGCCTGCCGGACGAGACGCCCGCGCTCCTCCTCCTCGACGTGGAGCGCGGCGCGATCGCCACGGAGTCCGCGGACACGCCGGAGAGCGGCGCACTCCCCGGGAACCTGTCGCACGTCATCTTCACCTCCGGGTCCACCGGCCGGCCCAAGGGGGTGATGATCCGCCACTCGTCCGTCGTCGTCCTGCTGCACTGGCTGCGGGAGAACGTGACGGACGAGGAGCGCCGGTCGGTGCTCTTCTCCACCTCCATCAACTTCGACGTGAGCGTAGCCGAGATCTTCGGCACGCTCGCCTGGGGCGGGAAGCTGGTGCTGGTGGAGAACGCGCTGGAGCTGGCGACCGTCGGTGAAGACGTCGTTCACGCCAGCATGGTGCCGAGCGCGGCGGCGGAGCTGCTGCGCGGCGGCGGCATCCCGGCGAGCGTGAAGACGCTGAACCTGGGCGGCGAAGCGCTGCCGGGCGCGTTGGCGCAGGGGCTGTACGCGCTGGGGACGGTGGAGAAGGTCGGCAACCTCTACGGCCCGACCGAAGACACCACCTACTCCACCTACCACCTCGTCCCGCGCGGCGCCGGGCAGGTGCGGGTGGGCACGCCGGTGGCGAACACGCGGGCGTACGTGCTCGATCCCCATCTCCAGCCCGTGCCGGTCGGCGTGGCCGGCGAGCTCTACCTGGCGGGCGACGGGCTGTCGCGCGGCTACGCGAGCCGCCCCGCGATGACGGCGGAGCGCTTCGTTCCGTGCCCGTTCGGCCCGCCGGGAGCGCGGATGTACCGGGTGATGGACCGGGTGCGGCGGCGCGCGGACGGGGAGATCGAGTACCTGGGCCGCACCGACTTCCAGGTGAAGGTGCGCGGCTTCCGCATCGAGCCGGGCGAGATCGAGGCGCGGCTGAGGGAGCACGACGGCGTGCGGGAGGCGGTGGTCGTCGCGCGCGAAGACGCGCCGGGCGACCGGCGGCTGGTGGCCTACTACGTGGGCGAGGCGGTCGAGCCCGACGCGCTGCGTGCGCATCTCTCCCACCGGCTGCCGGGGTACATGGTGCCCGCGGCGTACGTGCGGCTGGAGAGGCTTCCGCTGACCCCCAGCGGGAAGGTGGACCGGCGGGCGCTCCCGGCGCCGGCGCGCGCGGCGGGCGATGCCGGGTACCTGGCGCCCCGGCTGCCGCTGGAACAGACCGTGGCGGCGATCTGGGCCGAGGTGCTGGGCGTGGAGCGGGTGGGGGTGCGGGAAAACTTCTTCGATCTCGGCGGGCACTCCCTGCTTCTCCTCAGGGTGCAGACGCGCCTCCAGGAAACCCTCGGCAGGGAGGTTCCCCTGATGGACCTGTTCCGGTTCACCACCGTGGCGGCGCTCACCCGGCAGCTGGACCCCGGCGCGCCCGCGGACGTCGCCGGAGCGCCGGCGGCGGAGCGCGTGCGGGGCGCGCGCGGCGGGAGCGGAGCGATCGCGGTGGTGGGGATGGCGGGCCGCTTCCCCGGCGCGGCCGACGTGGAGCGGTTCTGGAGCAACCTGCGCGACGGGGTGCACTCCATCACCGTCGCCAGCGACGAGGCGCTGGTGGAGGCGGGGACGAACCCGGCGCTGCTGCGCGACCCGTCGTTCGTCCGGGCGCAGGGGGTGCTGGAGGGGGTCGACCTGTTCGACGCCGGCTTCTTCGGCATCAACGCGCGCGAAGCGGAAGTCCTCGACCCGCAGCAGCGGATCTTCCTGGAAACCGCCTGGGAGGCGCTCGAGAACGCCGGGCACGTTCCCGGAAGCACGCGCGAGACGGTGGGGGTCTTCGCCGGCTCCGGCGGCGGCAGCTACTTCACCCGCCACGTGAGGGCCAACCCCGAGGTCGCCGCCGCGGCCGGCGGCCTGCAGGCGCACCTGGGGAACGCGAAGGACTTCCTGGCGCTGCGCACCGCCTACATGCTGAACCTGCGCGGGCCGGCGCTGACGGTGCAGACGGCGTGCTCCACGGGGCTGGTGGCGGTCCACCTGGCGTGCCAGGCGCTGGCGGCCGGCGAGTGCGACCTGGCGCTCGCCGGGGGCGTCGCGATCAGCCTGGGCCGGGGCCACCGCTACACGCCGGGAGGGATCATGTCGCCCGACGGGCACTGCCGCGCCTTCGACGCCCGTGCCGGCGGAACGGTGGGAGGGAGCGGGATCGGCCTGGTGGTGCTCCGGCGGCTGGAAGACGCCCTGGCCGACGGCGACACCATCCACGCCGTGGTGCTGGGGTCGGCCATCAACAACGACGGGTCGCAGAAGGTGGGCTTCACCGCCCCCAGCGTGGACGCGCAGGCGGCGGTGGTGGCGCGGGCGCTGGCGGCGGCCGGCGTGGAGGCGGAGAGCATCGGGTTCGTGGAGGCGCACGGCACCGGGACCGAGCTGGGCGACCCCGTGGAGGTGGCGGCGCTCACGCGGGCGTTCGGGGCCGCGCCCCGGCGCCAGTCGGTGGCGCTGGGGTCGGTGAAGACCAACATCGGGCACCTCGACGCGGCGGCGGGGGCGGCGGGGCTGATCAAGGCCGTCCTGGCCGTGGAGCACGGCCAGGTTCCGCCCACGCTGCACTTCGCCGAGCCCAACCCCCGGATCGACTTCGCCGCCTCGCCCTTCTTCGTCAACACCGGGCTGCGCGACTGGCCGGTGCCGGGCCCCGCGCCGCGGCGCGCCGGGGTGACGTCGCTGGGGATGGGGGGGACCAACGCGCACGTGGTGCTCGAGGAAGCGCCGCCGGCGGCGCCTTCCACCCCCGCGCGCGACTGGCACGTGCTCACGCTCTCGGCCAAGACGCCCGAGGCGCTCGAGGCGGCCACCGACCGGCTGGCGGCGCACCTGCGCGCCCACCCCGAGCAGGCGCTGGCCGACGTGGCGTACACCCTCCAGGTGGGCCGCCAGGGCTTCGAGCGCCGCCGCGTGCTGGTGGCGCGCGACGCGGAAGACGCCGCCGCGGCCCTGGAGGCGCGCACGCCCAAGCGAGTGGTCACCGCGGCGGTGCCGGAGGCGGCGCGGCGGCTGGCGTTCGTCTTCCCCGGCCTGGGCAACCACCACGCCGGGATGGGCCGCGGCGTGTACGAGAGCGAGCCCGTCTTCCGCGAGGTGGTGGACCGCTGCGCCGAGATCCTCCTGCCGTGGCTGGGCGAGGACATCCGCGAGGCCCTGTACGGCGACCCCACGCGGGCGCCGGAGGGGCCCGGGAGCGGGCTCGACCTGCGGGCGCTGCTGGGCCGCGCCGAGCGCGACGTGGGCCCGGGCGCGCTGACCGGCACCCGGCTGGCGCAGCCGGCGATGTTCGTGACCGTATACGCCCTCGAGCGGCTCTGGCTGCACTGGGGCGTGCGCCCCCAGGCGATGATCGGCCACTCGCTGGGCGAGTACGTGGCCGCCACGGTGGCGGGCGTCTGGTCGCTGGAAGACGCGCTGATGCTGGTGGCCGAGCGCGCGCGGCTGATGGAGGAGACCCCGCCGGGGGGGATGATGGGGCTCGCCTTCACCGAGGAGGAGATCGCCCCCTACCTCCGCGACGGGCTGTGCATCGGCGCGCGGAACGGGCCGTCGATCAACGTGGTCTCGGGCCCCGCCGCGGCGGTGGACGCGCTGCAGGCGGAGATGGCCGCGCGGGGGCTGCCGCTGCGCCGGCTCCCCGCGAAGCACGCCTTCCACTCGCGGCTGATGGAGCCGGTGGCCGGCCGGCTGGCCGAGCTGATGCGCGGGGTGCGCCTCCACCCGCCCACGATCCCCTTCACCTCCAGCGTGACGGGAACGTGGATCACCGCCGACGAGGCCACCGACCCCGAGTACTGGAGGCGGCACCTGGTCAGCACGGTGCGCTTCTCCGAGGGGGTCGAGACGCTGGCCGCCGCGGGGTTCGACGTGCTGCTGGAGGTGGGTGCCGGCAACACCGTGGGCGGGCTGGCCCTGCAGCACCCCGTCTGGGACAAGCGGCCTCCGCCGCTGGTGGTGGCGCTCCGGCACCAGTTCGAGGTGCACCCCGACGACGCCTTCCTCTTGGACGCCGCCGGCCGGTTGTGGGCGATGGGGGTGGAGGTGGACTGGGCCGCGGTGCACGGGCACGAGCGGCTGCGGCGCGTTCCCCTCCCCGCCTACCCCTTCGAGCGCCGCCGCTACTGGCTGGAGCCGCGCGCCTCGTCGGCGCCCGCCGGGGCGGGGCGGGGCGACCCGCTGGCCCGCAGGCCCGACCCGGCCGACTGGCTGTACCTCCCCGCCTGGACGCGCGCCGAGCTCCCCCCGCGCACGCCCCTGGCCCCGGCACAGTGGCTGGTGCTGGCCGACGAGGGCGGGATCGGCGGGCGGCTCGCCGGCCGGCTGCAGACGCTGGGGCACACGGTGGTGGTGGCGCGGGCGGGCGACCGCTTCGCCCGGGTGGGCGACGCCGCCTGCACCCTGCGCCCCGGGCACGCCGAAGACCTGGCCGCGCTACGCGACGCCCTGGAGACGGCGGGGATCCGTCCGCGCCGGGTGGTCCACCTCTGGGGGACCGGCGCGGGCGACCAGGGCGATGCGGACGCCTTCGCCCGGGCGCAGGCGCGCGGACTCCTGACCGTGACGGCGCTGGCCGCGACGTTCGCGCAGGGCGCTCCCGGCGATCCCCTCCAGCTGACCGTGGTGACCGAGGGGGTGCGCGACGTGTCGGGCGGCGAGGCGGTCCGCCCGGAGCGGGCCACCGTGCTGGGTGCCTGCCTGGCGCTCCCGCACGAGCATCCGCGCCTGACCTGCCGCACCGTGGACATCTGTTCGGGCGCGGGCGGCATCGACCGCCTGGCGGACCAGCTGGCCGAAGAGGTCGTGGCCGACGCGGGCGACGACGCGGTGGCGCTGCGCGGCGCGTGGCGCTGGGTGCTGGGCTACCAGGCGGTGCGGCCGCGCGAGGGGGCGCCGGGGCTGCGCCCGGGCGGCGCCTACCTGTTCTCGGGCGGGATGGCCGGGGGCGCCGAGGTGCTGGCCGAGCACCTGGCCGGAACGCTGGGCGCGCGCATCGCCGTGGTGGTGGACCCGGCGTTCCCCGCGCGCGAGGCGTGGGACGCCCACCCGGCCCCTGCCGCCGCAGCGGCCACCCTCCGCGGCATCCGCGCCGCCGAGGCGCGCGGGGGCGAGGTGCTGATCCTCCGCGCCGCGCCGGGCGACGCTGCGGCGCTCGGCGCGGCGGTGGCGGCGGCCGGCGAGGCGTTCGGCGCGCTGCACGGGGTGATCCACAACGCCACCCCCGGCACGGGGGGCGATCCTTCCGGCGCGTCGTCCGCCGCCTCGGTCGCGCGCGAGCTGGCCGCGCTCGACGAGGCCACGGCGGGGGTGCCGCTCGACTTCCGGCTGCTGCAGGGCTCGCTCTTCTCGGTGTTCGGTGGGGCGGGGGTGGCGGCCACGGCGGCGTTCGCCCTGATGGACGCGTGGGCGCAGCGGCGCGCCGGCGAGGGCGCCCGCTGGACCAGCGTCAGCTGGGACCGCTGGCACCTGGAGGAGGGCGGCGGGGCGTACGCCGAGGCGGCCATCCGGCGCGGCGACGGCGCGCGGGTGTTCGAATCGCTCGCCGCGCTGGCCAGGGAGCCGCGGCTGGTGGTCTCCACCCACGACCTGGAGGCCAGGATCGAGCGGCTCCGCCCCGCGCACGCCTCGGCCGCGCCCCCCGACGAGGCGGGCGCCGCCGCCGAGGCCGCACGCCCGGGGCCGGAGATGCACCCGCGCCCGCGGATGGGGCGCCAGTACCAGCCGCCCGCCAGCGACGCAGAGGCGATCCTCGCGAGGATCTGGAGCGAGCTGCTGGGCTTCCAGGAGGTCGGCGTCCAGGACTCCTTCTTCGACCTGGGCGGGCACTCGCTGCTGGGGATCCGGCTTCTCGCCCGGGTGCGCGAGGCGTTCCGGGTGGAGCTCCCGCTCCGCGCGGTCTTCGAGGCTCCCACCATCACCGGGCTGGCCGCGCTGGTCGACCAGGCGATCGTGGAGGAGCTGGACGCGATGAGCGAGGAAGAGGCGGAGCGGGTGCTGGCGGGGCTGGGCACCGGCTCCATCCCGGCCGCCCGGGGGTGACGCCGGGCACAAGGCGCACCCACGCCACGCCCTGCCGTCCCTTCGCCCCAACCCGGAGCCGGTCGGGACGCGCGGACGGGCCCGGCGCTTCCGCTCCCGCCTGCCGCCGCCGGCCACCGGGTCCGGCGGCGGCAGCGAGCAGCTTCACGACACTTCGTCCCGATGCGGCCCGCCGGCGGCGGTGCGCGCGGGGCCTTCCGGCTGGAATCCCGCCCCGAAGCGGTTTCCAACGCAACACCCACCACCTGGACAGGTCCGCATGACCGACGAGACGACCCTCCCGCTGCCGGAGACCACGAGCCGCGCAGCCGCCGGCGCTCCGGCGCCGCGCCGGGAGGCCGCATGACGATCACTCTTTCCCCGGCCAAGCAGGCGCTGCGCGAAGCCCGGATGCGCGGCCTGTACGCCGCGACACCGATCACCCGCCGCGTGGGCGAGGGGCACCCGCGGCAGTCGTTCGCGCAGGAGCGGCTCTGGTTCGTCGACCGGCTGCACCCCGGGAACACCGCGTGGAACCTCTCCTCGAGGCTGCGGCTTGCGGGTGAGACCGACGAGCGGGCGCTGGAGCGCGCCCTGGGCGAGGTCGTCCGGCGGCACGAGGTGCTCCGGACCGTCTTCCGCGAGGTGGAGGGCGTTCCCGTGCAGGTCGTGCTCCCCTTCACCGGGTACCACCTGCCGGTGGAAGACCTCTCCGGCCTCGACGGGGCCGCGCGCGACGCGAGGGTGCGGCGGCGCGCCCTGGAAGGGTACACGCGCGTCTACGACCTGGCGGCGGGCCCGCTGTTCGTCGCGTCGCTGCTGCGGCTGGGCCCGGAGGAGCGCATCCTGCTGGTGGACGCGCACCACGTGATCTTCGACAAGTGGAGCCACAACCTCCTCCTGAACGAGCTGCACATCCTCTACACCGCCTACCGGGAGGGCCGCGAATCGCCCCTGCCGGAGCTCTCCATCCAGTACGCCGACTACTCCGCCTGGGAGCGGTCGGACGGGCGGGCGGCGGAGCGCGCCGCGCACCTGGCCTGGTGGAAGCGGCAGCTGGCGGGAGCGCCGGAGCTCCTGGCGCTCCCCACCGACCGGCCCCGCCCGCCCACCCCCTCGCTCCGCGGCGCCCGGGTTCCGCTGGAGGTGCCGGCCGAGGTGGTGGAGCGCCTGCGCGCCCTGGCGCGCGAAGAAGGCGCCCCGCTGCACACGGTGGTGCTGGCCGCCTGGCAGCTGCTGCTGTCGAAGTATTCCGGGAGCGACGACGTGTCGGTGGGAAGCCCCGCCACGGTGCGGACGCGCCCCGAGATGGAGCAGCTGATCGGCCTGATCGTGAACGCCATCGTGATGCGCACCGACCTCTCGGGCGACCCCACCGTGCGCGAGCTGGTGGGGCGGGCGCGCGAGACGTCGCTGGGCGCCCAGCAGCACCAGGAGGTCCCGTTCGAGCAGGTGGTGGCCGAGGTGAGCCCCGAGCGGAACGTGAGCCACACCCTCCTCTACCAGGTGATGCTGCTGTTCGACGAGACGTCGCGCGCCGCGGCGGCCGACGACGACAGGCCCTGGCGGTGGATGGCGTCGGCCGAGCCGCACCCCACCGCCCGGTTCGACCTCACCCTTTCGCTGACGTCCACCCCGAACGGCCTTTCCGGGGGGCTGCTGTACAGCACCGACCTGTTCGACCGTGCCACCGCCGTGCGCATGGCGGAGCACCTGGTGCGCGTGCTGGAGCAGTTCGCCGGCGACGCGGACGTGCGGCTCTCGCGGGTCGCGCTGCTGGGCCAGGCGGAGCGCAGCCAGGTGGTGGAGGAGTGGAACCGGACCGGGGCGGAGTACCCGTCGGGGTCGTGCATCCACGAGCTGTTCGAGGCGCAGGCCGCGCGCACCCCCGGCGCGGCCGCCGTGGTGCACGACGGCCGCGCGCTGACCTATGCCGCGCTGAACGCCCGCGCCAACCGCCTCGCCCGCCACCTGCGGGCGATCGGCGCCGGCGCGGGCACCCGCGTGGCCCTGTGCGTGGAGCGCAGCCACGAGATGGTGGTGGCGGTGCTGGCCGCGCTCAAGGCGGGCGCCGCCTTCATCCCGCTGGACCCCGCGTACCCGGCCGAGCGCCTGCGCTTCATGCTGGACGACGGCGCGCCCGCCGCGCTGCTCACGCGCGGCTCGCTCCTCCGCCTCTTCCCCGATCTCTCCGTTCCCGTGGTGGACCTGGACGGCGGCGCGTGGCGCGATCTGCCCGACGCGAACCTCGACCGCGGCGGCGTCACGCCGGAGAGCCTGTCGTTCATCACCTACACCTCGGGCTCCACCGGGCGCCCCAAGGGGGTGTGCCACGCGCACCACCGGGTGCTGAACCTGGTCCACTGGTACGGCCGCGCGCTCGCCGTCACCCCGGGCGACCGGGTGCTGATCGCCACCTCGTACTCCTTCGACGGGACCTACCGCAACGTCTTCGCGCCGCTCTTCGCGGGCGCCGAGGTGCACCTGGCGGCCGAGCCCTTCGACCCCGGCGCCGTGGTGGCGCAGATCGCCGCCGGCGGGATCACCATGATGAACCTGACGCCGACCGCGTTCGGCGCCCTGGTCGACGCCGCGAAGGACGGCGAGCTCTCGGCGATGCGGCAGGTGATCCTGGTGGGCGAGCCCGTGCAGCCCCGCAAGCTCCTGGAGCTTCCCGAGCCGCGCCCGGCGCTGGTGAACCTCTACGGCCCCACCGAGTGCTCGGGGATCGTCACCTTCCACCGGCTCTCCGCCGGCCTGGAGCAGTACCTCGACCGCCCCGTCCCCGCGGGCCGCCCGATCCCCAACGCGCGCGTCTACGTGCTGGACGCGCACGGCGAGCCGGTGCCGGTGGGAGTGGTGGGCGAGATCCACATCGGCGGCGTGCCGGTGGGGCCGGGCTATCACCAGCGGCCGGAGCTGACCGCCGAGCGCTTCGTGATCGACCCCTTCGCGGCCGAGCCCGGCGCGCGCATGTACCGCACCGGCGACCTGGGCCGCTTCCTGCCCGACGGGACGATCGAGGTGCGCGGCCGGAACGACGCGCAGGTGAAGGTGCGCGGCTTCCGCGTGGTGCCCGGCGAGATCGAGGCGCGCCTGGCCGCGCACCCGGCCGTGCGCGAGGTGGCCGTGGTGGCGCGCGAGGGGGGGCCGGGCGGCACCCGGCTGGTGGCCTATTACGTGGCCGCCGAGGGCGCGGTGGAGGCCGAGGCGCTGCGGGCGCACCTGGCCGGGGCGCTCCCCGAGTACATGGTGCCCGCCGCCTGGGTGCGCCTGGACGCGCTGCCGGTGAGCCCCAACGGCAAGCTGGACCGGCGCGCGCTCCCGGAGCCGGGGCGCGAGGCATTCGCCCGGCGCGAGTACGAGGCGCCGCAGGGCGAGGTGGAGGAGGCGCTGGCGGAGATCTGGAGCGAGGTGCTGGGCGTGGAGCGGGTGGGCCGCTGGGACCACTTCTTCGAGCTGGGGGGACATTCGCTCATGGCCGTGCAGGTGGTGTCGCACCTGCGGCAGGCGCTGGGCGTGGAGCTGGCGCTGGGCGCCGTGTTCGAACATCCCGTGTTCGCCACGCTCAGCGACCACGTTCTCGACCTGCAGCTCGCCCGGTTCGACCCGCACGAGCTCGAACGCCTCGTCTCGTCGCTCGGCGAGCGCGAGCCCTGACGCGTGAGCCGGTGACCGAATCGGAACCCGACCGGTGTCTACGGGGAAGATGCTGGTTCGTCGCGATCAGGGATCCTGGACCGGACGTCACGTTTCAACGTGGCGTCCGGTCGGATCCGGCGGAGGGCACTGATACCGCGTTGCAGAGCATCGTTCCGGAGTGAAGATCCCGAAGGACCTGTCTCATATCACGCAGAGCAGCAGAGGAAGCAGAGAACAACCAATCTCCTCTGCGTTCTCTGCTGCTCTGCGTGAGATTCTTCAGTCCTGGAACCGGAACGATGTCCGGCAACGTCGTATGAGAACGACACGGAGACACGGAGAACTGCGCGTTTTCCTCTGTGTCTCTGCTTTCGCGCTGCGCCAGGGGTCGAGGTGCGCGGGGCGGAGGCTCGCCGCGCCGGCTCCGGCGCCCGCGCATCCGCTCGCCGCGGCCACGTGGTGTCATGGCTCTCCACGTCGGCGCCGGGCGTGGCGGCGCGACAGCTCCGGCACCGGGGCGGATCTCCACCGTGCCGGCCCGCGCACACGCCGGATGTCGGGGACTCCCCCTACAGGGCTTCCCCTCTTCCCGATGCCGCCGCGACGGCCGCCACGGTATCGTTCAACTCCTTGGGGTAACGCGGTTTACGGAGAGGTTAACGCACGCTCCCCGTCCTGCCCTGCCACACGAGGAGCTGCGAGATGGATCGGAGAACCATCCTGGTCGTGGACGATGACGCGCCCACGCGCGAGGCATACGCCTCTTTCCTGCTGGATAGCGGGTACCGCGTGGTGGAGGCGGGGCACGGCGGCGAGGCCATCCTCCACATCCACCGGCAGCGTCCCCACGCGGTGCTGATGGACATCGTGATGCCGGGGCTGGACGGCTTTGAAACGGCCCTGTCGCTGCGCGAGCGGCTGCCGGGCGCCCACTTGCCGCTGATCGCGGTCACCGCCTCGCGGTCGGCGGTGGAGAACGGCCGGCTGCACGGCCTTTTCGACGCGGTGCTGCTCAAGCCCTGCGCCCCCGACGTGATCGCCTCCTGTGTCCGCTCGATGGTCGACGCCGCGGCCTGACCCGGAGCCTCGGCGCACGGCGAAAGCCCTCCCCCGGTACGCCGGAGGAGGGCTTTCGCGTTCAACCGAGAACGAAAGGCGGGCGCCTTCGCGCCCGCCTTTCGGAACGATCCTTTCGACCCCGCACGGAGGATGGACTCCCGAAGCACCTTGCACCACACCGCCCCACCCATCCCCGGGAGTCCACCCCTTCCTCCGTGCATGCACGATGTGGACACGCACGAACGGGGCCGCGCGAAGGGCGGATGGTCGCAGTCCGGCGCCGGGGCCATCTGCGAATTGGTACGTGGAAGGGGAGGATCCATCCGGCCGGCGGCGTGAAACCAGCCCGGTTGGCCGCGTGGGTTCACCCGCGCCGGACCCGCCCCGCGCTGCCCCCACCCCGGCATGTGTCTGGCATCAGCCCGGTGGCGACCGCCGCTGGAATCCGGATTCCCCGCAGACTGGACTCGTGCCCCACATGGCGCACCGGTTCCTCATTCACCTGCGCCTCGCGCTGGTCGCCTGTGCCGCGGCGGGCGACGCCGCGTGCGGGCGCGCCGAGGCCGCCGCGCCCGCCCAGCCGCGCAAGGTGCACACCGTGCAGGGGCTGGGCTTCCCCGAATCGGTCCGCTACGACCCCGACCAGGACGTCTTCTTCGTCTCCAACATGGCGGGGCCGGGGTCGCTCAAGGACGGCAACGGCTACATCGCCCGCATCCCCGCCGGAAACCTGCACGCGGGCGCCGTGTTCATCCAGGGCGGAAAGGGCGGCGCGGTGCTCGACGCGCCCAAGGGGATGGCGCTGCAGGGCGACACCCTGTGGGTGGCCGACATCGACGTGCTGCGCGGCTTCCACCGGCGCACCGGCGCGCCGCTCGCCACCCTCGACTTCCGCCCGCACCGCGCCGTGCTGCTGAACGACGTGGCGGTGGGCCCCGACGGGCTGCGGGTGACCGACACCGGCATCCTGATGACCAACAAAGGGGTGATGTACCGCGGCGGCGAGCGGATCTTCCGCGTGGCCCCCGGCGGCGCCATCTCCGTCGCCGCCCAGGGGGCCGACCTGAAGCGCCCCAACGGGATCGCGTGGGACCCCGACGGGAAGCGGTGGATCGTGGTCTCGTTCGACCCCTTCGCCAGCGAGGTGTACGCGCTGAAGCCGGGAGAGACGCGGAAGACCGTGCTGGCGCGCGGGCTGGGAAGGTGGGACGGGGTGGAGCGGCTCCCTGACGGGCGCATTCTGGTCACCTCGTGGAGCGACTCGAGCCTGCACGTGTTCGGCGGCGGCACCGGCCAGCGCGTGATCCGCGACCTCTGGCAGCCCGCCGACCTGGGAGTGGACACCCGCCGGATGCGCGTGGCCATCCCCCTGGTGCTGCAGGGGCGCGTGGAGATCTGGCAGCTCCCGGCCGTCCGCTCCGGCGGAGGGTGACGTAAGCGACGGGCCTGGCGGCGCCACGGCGCGGAGTTGCGACCAGCTGCCCTGGGGAGATTCGAAACAGCCGCGCCAGATGCCGAGCATCAGCGCGGTTTCCTTTTGGTCCTCCGAACGACTCCGCCGAGGCTACGCGCCGCCTGTCTCGGCCATGCGCGCCGCGAATCATCCCCACCGTGTCCGTCGTTATTCTCGGGCTTGTTCGATCATGCGCGACCGGAGGTCACAATGGGATACTCTCTCGGAAAGACGGTCTTTCTCAGCTACCGGGGCAAGCACTTCGATGACGCGGTCCGGCTGCGGGAGTGGCTCGTTGGCCAGGGGATGTGCCGCGACGTGGTGCTCTTCGCGCCCAACGTGCTTTGCGCGCCCAACGAAGTGCTGATGCCATACGAATACGTGGAGATCATGGGCACCATGCGTGACATGATCAGCCGCTGCAACGCTTTCATCTTCCTCAACAGCCGTGACGCGGCGACCGGAGCGCTCGACTACGCGCAGAGCTACTTCGTGCAGACCGAGCTGCTGCAATGGAGGCTCTACCGGACGCCGCCCGTCGTCCACGCGGCGGAGGTGCTGGCGAACGGCGGGTTCGCGCTGCAGGGCCCCGGTTCGCTCGAAGAGGCGTCGAAACTGGAGAAGAAGCTGTGGGCGGGGATCGCGGTGAGCATCGACCGCAGCCAGCGGAGCAAGTTCAACCCCGGCTTCATGGGCGGAAAGCTCAATCGCAACTGCTACCTGGTTCCCTGCGAACGCTGCGGC
This sequence comes from Longimicrobium sp., assembly GCA_036399995.1. GTDB lineage: Bacteria > Gemmatimonadota > Gemmatimonadetes > Longimicrobiales > Longimicrobiaceae > Longimicrobium. The sequence continues at coordinate 15,317 of DASWMA010000302.1, forward strand.
GAATACTTCCTGGTCACAAAGAAGAAGATGGCGGCTGTCCTCCGCGACGGAGGGAACGTGGTGTGCCCGTGCACCCGCGATCACCAGATCCGCTTCGTGGAGCTGGGCCAGCGAGGAAACTTCTATCGCAAACCCATCGTGATCGCTTCGGAAACCGGGACGAATCCCCGCGGGATGCGTCTGCTGGGCGCGGACGAAGTCGCATCTCTCCTCGTGCACGATGACCCTCCCGCGAGGATACCAGTGCTCGACGTTCCGGGAGAAACCCTGAAGGGCGATGGGATAAAGGTCGTGGAAGGCTATCTCGCGATGGCTGGCGTCGCCGCGGTTGCACTCGGCCTCTACTCCGCCTTCGACTGGCTGTCGAACCGGGGGAGCTCGTCGTCGGGCGAGGGAGGATGATCGCCCTCCCCGCCGACGTGGTTGATGGTCACGCTGCAGGCTTTCACAATTCCTGTTTGGTCCTGATTTACGCGGCGAGGAAATTCGGCTAGATGCTGCCGGCGCACGGCAGGCGGCTGCATCTGAACCGTGGCCGCTCTTCGGCCGCAATCCGTATGTCCGCCGCATGCACCGGAACGTCGGTTCACGCACAACATTGGTTCACCGCCAGCACATCGTTGCCTGCTTCATCATAACGCTTTTCGGAGAGTGCGATCGACGGCACTCGTTGCGGCACATCTACTTACGTTTTGCGGATTTCGGCTGGTATGGATATTCCGCCGAGGAGTGTCACTCTCGACGGACCACTCCCCCCATACCACCGGAGGACCGATGCTCAATCCCCCCACCAATCCCGCGTCGGACGAGGAAACGCGCTTCTCCCCGACGCGGCGCCCGACGCGCCGCCGGTGGACGGCGAGCACGGCCGCGCTGCTCGCGTCGCTGGCCCTGGGCGCCTGCGACGCCGGCCAGCTCCTGACGGTGGAGCCGGAGGGCGGGCCCAGGCGGACGCTGGCCGGCACGGCCACCCTCGCCTGGGTGAGCCCCACCGGCACCACGGCCACCAACCCGGTCACCTTCAAGGCCGACGCCACCAGCGACATCGTCACCATCAAGTACTTCGCAGACGGCACCTACCTGCTGGGCTCCAGCACCGACCGGGCGAACTTCTTCCCGGTCACGTACAAGTTCACCGGCGTGGGGGTGCGGCGCATCTACGTGCGCGGCTACAACGCGGCGGGCACGCAGGTGGCGGGCGCGTACAAGGACTTCACCATCCGCGACCTGATCGCCAACGTCCCCTACTTCTTCCAGTACGCCAACACCTACGAGCCCGGCGCCACCTGCGCCAACACCACCATGGCGATGCTGCTGAAGTACTACGGGGCCAACTACACCCCCGACCAGATCTACACCGAGTTCCGCAAGCAGTCGCAGGACGAGTTCAAGTTCGACACCATCTTCAACCGGCTGGCCGCGCGCGCGGGGATCAAGCAGCGCATCCGCGTGCACATGGAAACCGGCTCGGTGGCGCAGATGGAGGCGGAGCTGAACAAGCAGCGGCCGGTGATCATCCACGGCAAGTTCACCAGCGCCGGCCACGTGATGCTGCTGATCGGCAACGACGGGACGAACTACACCATGAACGACCCGGCCGGCGTGTGGGGGCAGCAGCTCTGCAACGGGGCGGGGTACGGCGGCTCGGGCGGCGCCGGCGTCCGCTACGCGCGCGGAATCGTGGGGAAGGCGATCACCACGCCCTGGCAGGGCAACTGCACCTACTTCGACCCCAACACCGTCCGCTACCACGAGACGTACCTGGTGCCCTGACCTGATCCCGGGTCGCAGGGATCCGTTCAGGGATCGAAGCCGGCAAATGTCTCACGCAGAGGAGCAGAGAGAGAGAGGGAGCCGTACTCTCTGCTCCTCTGCTCCTCTGCGTGAATGAGTAGACGATGTCGTCCCGAGTCTCCCTCGGGGGAGAGAGAAGCAGAGACCTCGGTCGTTGAAGCCTCGCGCCGTTTGCGAGGCTTTTCGTCGTTGTTGCTGCGGCTTCAGCCGCCGGTGGACGATGCGGCGACATTCCGGACGACGTGGGACGAGAGGCATCAGAATGGGGCTCGATCACCGCGCCACCGCGATCCCCCAGGGCCGCTGGCCCACGCGGACCGAGCCGACGACGCGGTTGGTGCGCCTGTCGATCACCGACACGTCATTCGACAGGCCGTTAGCGGTGTAGAGCCAGCGGCCGTCCGGGCTCAGCGCCACCCCCCACGGCCGCCGCCCGACGGGGATGCGGCCGACCACCCGCAGCGTCCGCGCGTCGATCACCGACACCGCGCTCGCGAGCCCGTTCGCAACGTACACGCGCGACCCGTCCGCCGAGGCCACCACGCCCACCGGCTTCCCCTCGCCGCGCTCCATCTCCACCGTCTCGATCACCTCGTGGCGCGCCACGTCGATCACCGAGAGCGATCCGCTGATCTCGTTGGTCACGTACGCCCGCCGGCCGTCGCGCGAGAAGGCGGCGGCGCGCGGGCGCAGGTCCACCAGGAACGACGCGGCCACGCGGTTGGTGCGCGTGTCGATCACGCTCACGGTGTTGCTGGTCTCGGCCGTCACGTACACCCAGCGCCCGTCGGGGCTCACCGCCACGCCCTCGGGCTCGATCCCCACCACCAGCGTGGCGAGAACACGGCCGGTGCGCAGGTCGGTGGCGCTCGCCGTCCCCGCGTCTTCGTTGGAGGCGTACAGGCGCAGCCCGTCGGGGGTGACGCCGAACTGCTCGGGGTCGGTGCCAGAGCGGTAGCGCGCCACCACGCGCCGCGTCACCACGTCGATCACCGCGATCGCGTCGCCGCCGCCCTGCACGTTGGGGCGGTCGTCGCTGAGCGCCACGTACACGCGCCGCCCGTCGGGCGAAAGCTGGATGCCGCGCGGCCGCTCGCCCACCGGGATGGTGGCCACCACCCGCCGCGCCGCCGCGTCCACCACCGACACGCTGCGCGAGCCCTCGTTGCTCACGAACAGCAGCGGCCCGCGCTGCTGGGCGGGAGCGGATCGGGGGATCGCGATCAGGGCGGCGGCCGCGAGGGCGGCCGCGGCGCGGCGGAATCCAGCGCTGGTCATCGCGTGGTGGGATGGGGGGCGGATGCCGGGTTCACCGCGCTCCGGAGGTGGCCGTGCGGGCGCGGACGATGGATCCTTCGGCCCGCCGGGCACCGCGCACGACCCGGTTCGGCGAGGCCGGCCCCGGGATGATGGGCGTTCACTGGCGGCTCACACCCGCACCGTGTCGGCGGCGGCGGTGTCGGGCGCCGCCGGGCGCGCGGGCGGTGGCGGGGCGGACGCGCCGGGGATCGGCGCGCACGTCACCGGGCGCCCGCCGGGGCCGTACACCACCACGTGCGGCTTCGCGGTCAGGCTGTCGATGGGCACGGGGACGACGCTGGCCGCCCGCCCGTTCCCCAGCGAGTCGGCGCTCACGGGGAAGAGCGGGGCGATGCTGGCCCCCGCGCCGGCGCAGGTGCCCTGGCGGATCGCCCCCTCGTAGGTGGCGCCCGGCGCACCGCCCGTGAGCGTGACGGAGACGGACGACGCCTTCCCCGCCGCGCCCACCTGCCCGCTCCCGCGCACCGTCGACCGTCCGAGCGGCGCCAGGATGATGGCGAAGGTGTCCTGCGGCGGCGACTTCTCGAGCGCGGTGTCGCGGACCGCCACCGCCGGCGCCGGGCTCACCGCCGTATCGTCGACGCTGGTGGACGCGCGGTCGTTGCTCGGGGTGTAGTCGGTCTGCGTCTTGTCCTCGTCGCCGCAGGCGGCCAGCGCCAGCAGCAGCGCGGCGAGCGTGGTGGGCCCCAGCTTCATCGCGTCTCCTCCGGTTGCATGCGGCAGGTGGAGGTGGGTTCGGCCCCTCCCAGCCGGTCCAGCAGCTCGCGCGCGGTGGCGCCGCCCTCGCCCGCGGCGCGCGGCACCTCGCCCAGCACCCGCGCGCCGTCGGGCGAGGCCAGGTACAGCGGCTGGCGGAGCTGGTGGTCCCACGGGCGGAAGGAGAGCGGCCACCCCTTGTGCCCGTCGAACTGGGTGGCGGGGCGCTCCAGGTATGCGCGGAGCGCCGCCGGCTCCACGCTGCGCGCGCGGAGCGAGGCCTCCCACAGCACCTTCACCGCCATCCACCCCGCCCACGCCGCGCCGTCCATCCCAACCCCGAAGCGCGCGCGGAAGCGGTCGTTCAGCTGCGCCGCGCCGAAGCGCTCCAGCGCCGGGTGCCAGAGCACGGCCCTCGCCGCGTCCGCCGCACCCTCGCCGCGCGCGGCCAGCGCCGCCGTGTACATCGCCTGGCTGGCTTCCACGTGGAAGACGTTGCGGCGGCACTCCGCGCCCCGCAGCGCGTCGGCCGCGGCGCCCACGTTCACGAACGGCACGCCGGAGCGGTCCGCCAGCGCGCCGATCTCCCGCGCCGACGCCTCGTCCGCGCCTCCGACGAGCGCGGCGACACGCTCCTCGCGCACCAGCCGCTCGGCCGCCTCCACACCGCCGCTCCTCGCCTCCACCGCCCGCCCGAGCATCTCCCCCGTCCGCGCCGCCTCCTCCACGCCCATCGTGGCGCCGCGCGCCGCGCCCTCCGCCGCGCCGGCGATGCCGATGCGCAGCGGCTCCGCTGCCGAGACGAGCCTCAGACGCGGATCACGCGCGGCCAGCAGCAGGGCGGCGCTTCCGGCAAGGTGGAGGAACTCCCGTCTGCTGGTGTCCATGTTCGTCGTCCGGAGATTCCGGAAAGCTGCCATCTATGGGCTGCCACACGACATACGCTCCAGCCGCGTAGCAACTGGGCGATACCCCGCTCCAGAGCGTCCGGTATCGGCACGAAAGCTGCGAAAAGGAGCAGAGTAGATGCCGGAAGTTTTCAGATGCCGGAACCGGGCCACCACGGCGGGACGGCATATCGAGTGGTTCGAGGTTGGACGCAGGGCAGGGTCGTCTACGCGGTCCCGGAATCCACCCGTTCCCCTGGATGCCGATGCGGTGGTCCCACGCCGTGCAGGAGTGGTGATGCGGCGGTTTTCCCGCAGGCCCACCCGCGTGCCCGGCTTCCTCCGGCTCCTGCTGGCGCTCGCGCCGCTGGGGTGCGAGCGCGGCGCCCCTGACGCGCGCGCTTCCGAGCCCGCCGCCACGCTCCCCGACCGCCGCGCCGTCGGCCTTTCCCAGGCCGCCTACGCCGAAGACGGGCAGTGGCTGATCCCCGCCAAGGACTACCAGAGCACCCGCTTCAGCGGGCTCAGCCAGATCACCGCCGCCAACGTGGCGGGGCTGCGCACCGCGTGGACCTTCTCCACCGGGATCCGCCGCGGGCACGAGGCGGCGCCGCTGGTGGTGGGCGGCACCCTGTACATCGTCACCCCCTTCCCCAACCAGCTCTTCGCGCTCGACCTGTCGAAGCGCGGCGCGCTGAAGTGGGTGTACGCGCCGCCCGTGATGCGCGCGGCCGCCGGCGTGGCCTGCTGCGACGTGGTGAACCGCGGCGCCGCGTACTGGAACGGGAAGATCTACTTCAACACCCTCGACAACCAGACCGTGGCGGTGGACGCCACCACGGGGAAGGAGGCCTGGCGCACGCGGCTGGGCGACATCAACCGCGGCGAGACCATGACCATGGCGCCGCTCGTCGTCAAAGGCAAAGTGCTGGTGGGCAACAGCGGGGGCGAGATGGGGGTGCGCGGCTGGCTCACGGCGCTCGACGCCGAGAGCGGCGAGCTGGCCTGGCGCGCGTACAGCACCGGGCCGGACAGGGACGTGCTGATCGGCCCCGATTTCAAGCCGTTCTACCCGCACGACCGCGAGCCCGACCTGGGGGTGAAGACCTGGCCGTCGAACACCTGGACGGTGGGCGGCGGCACGGTGTGGGGGTGGATCAGCTACGACCCCGCGCTGGACCTGGTCTACTACGGCACCGGCAACCCCGGCCCCTGGAACCCGGCGCAGCGCCCCGGCGACAACAAGTGGACCGCCTCGGTCTTCGCGCGCGACCCCGACACCGGGGAGGCGCGCTGGGCCTACCAGTGGAGCCCCGCCGACGTGCACGACTACGACGGCGTGAACGAGAACGTCCTCCTCGACCTGCCCATCAACGGCCGGACGCGCCGCACCCTCGTGCGCGCCGAGCGCAACGGGTACATGTACGTGCTCGACCGGGCGACGGGCGAGGTCCTCTCGGCCGACCCGTTCGTGCACATCACCTCGAGCACCGGGGTCGACCTGCGCACCGGGCGCTACCACCCCGCGCCCGGGAAGCACCCCACCATGGCCTCGCCGGTGCGCGACATCTGCCCCGCCGCGCCGGGCGCCAAGGACTGGCAGCCCACCGCCTTCTCGCCGCGGACGGGCCTCCTGTACGTCCCCCACAACAACCTGTGCATGGACGTGGAGGCGGTGGAGGCCAACTACATCGCCGGCACGCCGTACGTGGGGATGAACGTGGTGATGAAGGCCGGCCCCGGCGGCCACCGCGGCGAGTTCACCGCGTGGGACCCCGTCCGCCGGCGCGCCGCGTGGAAGGTGCGCGAGCGCTTCCCCGTGTGGAGCGGCGCGCTGGCCACCGCGGGCGACGTGGTGTTCTACGGGACGATGGAGGGGTGGTTCAAGGCGCTCGACGCGCGCACCGGCCGCCTTCTCTGGCAGTTCAAGACCGAGTCGGGGATCATCGGCCAGCCGGTCACCTATCGGGGCCCCGACGGGAAGCAGTACGTGGCGATCCTCTCCGGCGTGGGCGGGTGGCCGGGCGCCGTGGTGGCGGGAGAGGCGAACCCGATGGATTCCACCGTGGCCCTGGGCTTCGCCGGCGCCATGCGCGACCTTCCCGCGGCCACCGGCCGGGGGGGCACCCTGTACGTGTTCGCGCTGCCATGATCGACGAACGGGTGCGCCAGTGCGCCAGTGCGCGAGTGCGTAACTGCCCGGGTGCCCCACGCACTCACGCACTCGCGCACTCGCGCACCTGTTTGCTGTTTTGCATTCTCGCCGCCGCCGGGTGCGCGGACTGGTCGAAGATGTCGGGGGAGCGCGGGGCGAAGGAGCGCACCCCGGCGGACGCGTGGCCGTCGCTCACGACCAACTTCCGCGCCGCGCCGCGCGAGGCGCCCGTGGCCGAGGACGGGCAGTGGGTGATGGCGTCGCGCGACTACGCGTCCACGCGCTTCAGCGGGCTGAGCCAGATCACCTCGGCGAACGTCGCGCAACTGAAGCTGGCGTGGACCTTCTCGGACGGGAACGTCTACGGGCACGAGGGGGCGCCGCTGGTCGTCGGATCCACCCTCTACTGGGTGAGCCCCTTCCCCAACAAGCTCTACGCGCTGGACCTGGCCCGGCCGGGCGCGCCGCTCAAGTGGCAGTACGAGCCGCCGGTGCAGCCGGCCGCGCAGGGGGTGGCGTGCTGCGACAAGGTGAACCGCGGCGCGGCCTACGCCGACGGCCGCATCTACTTCGCCACCCTCGACAACCAGGTGGCGGCCGTGGACGCCGCCACCGGCGCCGAGGCGTGGCGGGTGCGCATCGGCGACATCAACCGCGGCGAGACCATCACCATGGCCCCGCTGGTGGTCAAGGGAAAGGTGCTCGTGGGCAACAGCGGCGGCGAGATGGGCGTCCGCGGCTGGCTCACGGCCCTGGA
>DASWMA010000303.1:0-3941 GCA_036399995.1 Longimicrobium sp.
CTTGATGGTGGGCCACAGCTCGGGGGTGGCCGACAGCCCCGTCGCGTCGCGGAAGACGTTCAGCGCGCGCGGGCGCAGCAGCGGCTTCGCCAGGCGCTCCAGCCCTTCCTCCAGCCGCGGCGCGAGCTGCCCGTCGGCCGCGTGGCTGTACGAGATGAAGGCGTCGTACGCACCCTCCGACGCCCGGCGGATGGCACGGCGCGACACGGGTGCGGGTGGAGTGGCGGTCGTGCTCATCCGCGGGGGGGCGAGGAGGAGGGAAGGCAGGGGCGCGCGGGGAAACGGAAGGCGCAACGGGAGGATAGGTCGAACCGGCCGAGTGCGCGAGGATCCCGTTGCGCGGCGCCGTTCCACGGGACGCGAGGCGGCTCGGCCGGAAGGGAGATTCATCCGCCCGGGCGGCCGCCCGCCTGGGTTCGCGGCACCGCTTGGGGCCTGCCTCTTGCACCCTTCGGGGCGGTTCAGGAGCAATCCGCCCAGACCAGCCGGAGAGGACCCGTGCACGATCCCAACGACAATCCCACCTGCGTCTTCTGCCGCATCATCGGCGGCGACGAGATGGTGAGCGTGATCCACGAGGACGACGACATCATCGCCTTCCTCGACATCCAGCCGCTGCATCCGGGGCACGTGCTGGTGGTGCCCAAGGCGCACTACAAGAACCTGTTCTACGTTCCCGAAGCGCTGGCGGCCCGCACCTTCGCCATGGCGCGCCGCATCATGCCGGGGCTGCGCAAGGCCACGGGGTGCCGCGCGGTCAACCTGTTCAGCCCCAACGGCAGCGACGGCGGCCAGGACGTGTTCCACTTCCACGTGCACCTGATCCCCGTGCCGCACGGCGCGCCCTTCCCGCTGCAGCTCCCCGACCCCGGCGCCGAGGTGCCCAGCCGCTCGCAGCTCGACGTGATGGCCACGCACGTGATGCGCTGCATCCACGACGAGCACGCCAGCGCGTCGGACGAGGCCGCGGCGGCAGAGGCCGGCGCCCAGGCGGGGGCGGCGGCGTAGGACGAAGGGCCGAGGATCGAACAGGAAGGGCCGGGCGAAGAAGCCCGGCCCTTTCTTCTTCTGCCGCGGGTCGATGCGGGCGCGTCGATCTTGCCGGATCCGCTGTCAGCAGTTGCCGTGGCCCGGGTGCGTGCAGTGGTCGCAAGTGTCGTAGCACGAGAGGCAGCTGCCCAGACAGCTGTTCTGGCAGGTGTTGAGGCAGGTGTTGACGCAGCTCACGCAGGTGTTCACGCACGAACCATCGCAGCTCGCGGTGTATGCCGGCTCGTTCTGCCCCGCCACGGTGCCGCGCTCCGGTTGGCCCGGGTATGTCCCGAACGACTCTACCCGCAGCTCCGTGAGGTCCAGCTTCAGCTTCTTCATCTTGGGCTCCTGGTTGTGAGATGCGGTCCCCCGGGCGTGTAGCGCCCGGTTCGCCAGGCGCATCCTATCACATGCACAAGAATGGCGGAAGATGCGAATCCCGGAAGATGCGCAGGGGGGATCGCATGCCATCATCCGCCTGGGCATAAACGAGTCATATCGGGCTATCTGGTAGAAGAACAAGCAGTGCTGAAGTCCCATACCCCATCCGGCCGATGAATCGATGTTCATACCGAATCCGCAAGAATCGTTGACGTAACCAGCCCCGCTGGGGTGTCACACAGAGGCACGGAGAACACAGAGAACTGCGGCAGTTTCTCTGTGTTCTCTGTGTCTCCGTGTGAGGACTTCAGCAGTATCTCTTGCGGTAACGAATCAAGCGGATCGGGTGTCAGTCATGTCATATCACGAATTACGATCACACGGACAAACCCAGGCACAGAGAAGCTGCCGCGCCGAGGGCGGGACTTGACCGGCGTCGCAAGCCGGCCTATCCTTCCTCTAGGATTTCGACAGGAGCATTCCACCCGGCCTGCCATGGCTCCCCTCCCTTCGTCCGACGTCCTGCGCGGGACGCTCGACCTTCTGGTGCTGAAGACGCTCACGCTCGAGCCGATGCACGGGTGGGGGATCAGCCAGCGCATCCAGCAGATCTCCGAAGGGCAGTTCGACGTCAACCAGGGCTCGCTCTATCCCGCGCTGCAGCGGCTGGAGCAGCGTGCGTGGATCGAGGGCGAGTGGCAGACCACCGAGAACAACCGCCGCGCCCGCTACTACCGCATCACCGCCGCCGGCCGGAAGGCGCTGGGCGAAGAGGTCGAGAGCTGGCGCCGCTACGTGGACGCCGTCGGGCTGGTCCTGCGCACGTCGTAACCCTTCCCCCCCTCCGCCCGCCCTTCGATGGCGATCACCCGCACGTGGCTCTGGCTGCGCGCGCTCTTCCGGCGCGAGGCCGTGGAGCGCGAGATGGACGAAGAGCTGCGCTTCCACCTCGACATGGCGGCGGCGCAGAACCGCGCCGCCGGGATGAGCCCCGACGAGGCGATGCGGCGGGCCGCGCTGGCCCTGGGCGGCGTGGAGAAGGTGCGCGAGGAGATCCGCGACGGCCGGGGAACGCGGTGGCTTCACGACCTGGGGTGGGACGTGGCGTTCACCCTCCGCTCCTTCCGCCGCCGCGTGGGCTTCACGGGCACGGCCGTGGCGTGCCTGGGCGTCGCCATCGGGCTGAACACCGGGGTGTTCGGCATCCTCGACGCGCTTCTCTGGCGCGACCCGCCGGGGGTGTCGGGGCGCGGGCGCATCGCGTCGCTGCACCTGTTCACGCGCGAGAGCGGCGGGCCGGTGCTGCCGTCGTCGTTCGCGCCGGGCGAGTACGAGGCGATCCGGGCCGGCTCGCGCGCCTTCTCGCAGGTCATCGCCTTCAGCGCCGCCGAGGCGGGGGTGGCCACGGGCGCGCAGCCGCGGCAGATGCGCGTGGCGGCCGCGTCGGACAACTACTTCCGCGCGCTGGGCACGCGGCCGGCCCTGGGCCGGGCCTTCACCCCGGCCGACGGCGCGGCGGGCGCGGAGCCGGTCGCCGTGATCTCGCACGGGCTGTGGCGCGAGCGGTTCCACGGCCGGCCCGACGCGCTGGGGCGGGTGGTGTGGGTCAACCGCCGCCCCTTCACCGTGATCGGCGTGGCGCCGCCCGCGTTCTACGGCGCCGTGCCGGGCGAGGCGGCGATGCGGGGATCGGCGCGGACGCAGCTCTGGATCCCCCTCGCCCACGCCGCCACGCTGGGGCTTCCGCCCCGCGCGGCGAACGAACCGTACCTGCAGCTGGCCGGGCGCCTGGCCCCCGGCGCGTCACGCGGGACGGCGAACGACGAGGGCGCGCGGATGGTGGCGCTCCTGCGCACGGCGGCCACGCCGCGCAGGGAGGCGGCGGCGCTCCGGGCCACGCCGCTGGGCCAGGCGCCGGGAGAAAGCTCGCTCCTGAACGCGCTGATGGTGATGGCCGTGCCGCTGATGGTGCTGGTGATCGCCTGTGGCAACCTGGGGGTGCTGCTGCTGGCCCAGGCCGCCGCCCGCGCGCAGGAGCTTGCCGTGCGCGCCGCGGTGGGCGCCAGCCACGGCCGGATCCTGCGGCAGCTCATGGCCGAGCGCGCGCTGGTGGCGCTGCTGGCGGGCGGGGTGGGGCTGGTGCTGAGCCTGTGGGCGGTGGACGTCGCGCGCCTGTTCGCGGTGGAGCTGCCGGTGCCGCCGGGGCTGGGCACGCCGGTGCTGCTGTTCACGCTGGCGCTGGTGGCCGTGGTCACGCTGGTGTTCGGGGTGGTGCCCGCGCACCGGCTGGCGCGGGCGGCGCCGTTCGCCGCGCTCCGCACGGGCGGCAGCGGAGAGACGCCGCGCGTGTCGCGGCTGCAGGCGGGGGTGGTGGTGGGGCAGGTGGCCCTCTGCTCGGCGCTGCTGCTCACCTGCACGCTGTTCGTGCGGAGCACGGGGCGGGGGAGTGGCGCGCCGCTGGGCTTCGAGCGCGAGCACCTGCTGGTGGTGTGGTTCGACCCCGCGGCCGCCAGGGTGAGCCCGGCCGC
>DASWMA010000304.1:0-11133 GCA_036399995.1 Longimicrobium sp.
GTGGGCCGCCGTCTCCAGCACGGGGGTGGTCATGGACGCTCTTCGGGTCAGAAGCTTGGGCCGGCTTCGGCGAAACATCCCGGGAGGGGGAACGGGCAAATCTAACCAGGCCACCGGGGCGTGTAAACGCGCTGCCCCGGGGTAAGGAATGGATGGAGGGGCACTTGGGCGAGGTGGACGGAAGCGCCGAAGCGCCGGAGGGGCGAGGCCCCTCCGGCGCTCCGGCCGGCCTGGTGCTGCCGGTAGACGACGGGATCAGCGCGGCAGCTCGATGCGCACGGCGCGGTACTGGCGCGCGGGCACCTCCACGCGGATCACGCGGTTCAGGTCGTCGACCCACACGTCGGCCGCGGCGCCGCCGGCGGGCTGCACCACCAGGTGGAAGAGGCGCGCGGTGCGCCCGGCCACCTGCACCGACTCTTCGCCGCGGTTGGTGACGGTGGCGAGCACCTGCGTGTTGGCGCGCGGCACGATCACCGGCACGCGGCCGGCGTGGGTGCGCTGGGCCAGGAAGTAGTAGTGGTGCGCCACCCCTTCGTCGAGCACGATGGCGCCGGCGCTGGCCACGTATTCGCGCAGCTGCTCGCCCGCGCCGGTCACCACCTTCTGGCTCACGCGGCCGCCGGCGATGTTCCCCACGATGCGCTGGGGCGCGTCGCCGCTCACGTCCACCTGGTACTGCACGGGGTCGGCGCCCACGCCCTGGGCGCGCAGGCGCGGGGCGAGGGAAAGGCTCCCGTCGGTCAGGCGCAGCTCCACCCGGCCGCTGGCCATGGTCACCGCGCCGGCGCCGCTCCCCGTCTGGGTGATGGTGAAGCTCTCGGTGCCCACCTCGCGGTCGCCCACGTACACGCGGAAGGTGCCCTGGTCCACCGTCTGCGCGGCGGCCGGAACGGCGGCCAGCATGGCGGGAACGAGCAGGCTCAGAACTCGGTTTCGGATCATCGTCAGGCTCCCGGGGCGCCACGGATTTCCGCCGCCCCAACGGGTTCACGTGCGGAACAGTACACCCCGCAAGCGGTTGGAGGTCCGGAACGCAAAACGGGTGCGAAGGTTCGAAGGTGCGGAGGTGCGGGGGTACCGGGGGTAGGGAGGTACGATCAACAGGTGCGTGAGTGCGTGAGTGTGTGAGTGCGTCGTGATCGACGGGTCGGTGCGGATGCCGTGCAGTTGAAGCCTCACGCAGTTTGTGAGGCTTTCCGTAGTTGTTGCTGCGGATTTATCCGCCTTCGGGTCTGCCGGTCCGGCGAGCGGGGCCGCGGATGATCGATCCCCTCTGCCCCTCGACCGGTCCGGCGTCGGTCGCGCGGGACGGAATACGAAAGCCGCGATTCCGTCACTCGGAATCGCGGCTCGTCTCTCTTTGGGCCCATCGATCGTTCGTCCGGCGGGACGCTACTGCAGGAAGGTTTCCAGGAAGCGGGCGCGGGACTGGTGGCGCAGGCGCAGGAGGGCCTTCTCCTTGATCTGCCGCACGCGCTCGCGGGTGATGCCGAAGTTCTCGCCGATCTGCTCCAGCGTGAGCGGCTCGGTGTCGCCCAGGCCGAAGTACAGGCGCAGCACCTTGGCCTCGCGCTCGCTGAGCGTGCCCAGCGCTTCTTCGATGGTCCGCTTGAGCGCCCCTTCGTACACCTCGTCGTCGGGGCCGGGAGAGAGATTGTCGTGCAGGTAGTCGAGCAGCTGGCCGTCTTCGCCGGGAACCAGAGGGGCGTCGAGCGAGAGGTACACCTGGCTCATGGCCAGCGCGTGGCTGATCTCGTCTTCGGGAACCTCCAGCTCCACCGCGATCTCCTGCAGGGTGGGCTCGCGCCCCAGCTCCTGCGTCATCGCCGAGCTGCGCCGGCCGATGCGGTGCACCGCCCCCGCGCGCGACAGCGGCACCCGCACGATGCGGCTCTGCTCGGCCAGGGCCTGGAGGATCGCCTGGCGGATCCACCACACGGCGTAGGAGATGAACTTGATCCCCTTGGTCTCGTCGAATTTCCGCGCGGCGCGGATCAGGCCGATGTTCCCCTCGTTGATCAGGTCGGCCAGCGACACGCCCTGGTTCTGGTACTTCTTGGCCACCGCCACCACGAAGCGCAGGTTCGACCGCACCAGCGTTTCCAGCGCTTCCGAGTCGCCGTCGCGGATGCGCCGCGCCAGGCGCGCCTCCTCGTCGCGGTCGATCAGCGGGTAGGCGCTGATCTCGCGCAGGTACTGGTCCAGCGACTCGGACTCGGAGGCGATCTTCTTGGCGGTGCTGAACGACATGGGGGGCTCCGGTTCAGCGGAGAACGGTACCGCCGGATGGCGGTCTGGCTCGGGAGGGGCTTTCAGAACCTGCGAAGGCTGCCGGAACGGCACCGGGCCGGGGCGAGCCGCTGTTCGCGCAAGACGTTGGGGAGGGATGTGGATCGTTCATCACGGGCCACGGCTGGAGTATGACAGGGCGCCTACGGGGTGTCAAGCCCCCCTCCAGACGTTTTCTTCGCGGCGCGTGAAAGCGGCCTGCGGTGACACAACCTGTCCAGTCGTCCCGGTCGATTTCGCCGCCGCGGCGGGAACCCGGATGCCGCACCTTTGCACAGAGGTGGAAACGATTCGCCCGGCGCCGCGGGCCGCCGGTGAGGGCGGACGCGGTGCCGGGCGTGGGGCCGCTGGCCGGGGGCGGGCGGCGCTTCAGTCCACCAGCTCGCCGATGCGGGCCCAGCGCACGCTGCTGAGCCACGAGAAGGGCGAGAGGCTTTCCTTCTCGTAGGAGTAGTACACGAACATGGGGCGGCCCTTGATGGAGGTGCCGTCGAGGAAGCCCCAGAAGCGCGAGTCTTCGCTGTTGTCGCGGTTGTCGCCCAGCGCGAAGAACTTGCCCTGCGGCACCACGATGGGGCCCCAGTTGTCGCGCGTGGGGCGGTAGTCGCTCCAGTGCGCCGGCCGCTGGGCCAGGTACTGCAGCTGCCACAGCATGTCTTCGTGCGGCGGGTCGGTGAGCGGGTCGGTGTGCCGCGCGAAGGGCTCCACCTGCGGCTTGCCGTTCAGGTACAGCACCTTGTCGCGCATCTGCAGCGTGTCGCCGCCCATCCCCACGATCCGCTTCACGTAGTTGCGGTGCGGGTCGTGGGGCGGCAGGAACACGATCACGTCGCCGCGCGAGGGCACGCGGAAGGCGGGGAGGTGCGTGTGGGTGTACGGGATCTCGGCGCCGTACACGGCCTTGTTCACCAGCAGGAAGTCGCCCACCAGCAGGGTGCCTTCCATGCTGCCGGTGGGGATCTTGAACGCCTCGAACAGGAAGGTGCGGATCACCAGGAACAGGACGATGGCCGTGCTGATGGCCTTGGTCCACTCCCACATCCAGCGCCCGGTGCTGATGGAGCCGCGCGCCTCGCCGGCGGTCTTGCGGCGCTCCAGGTCCACGCGCTCGGCCGAAAGGCGAAGGCGGCGCTCGGGGAGCACGGTGGTCTGGTCGGCGTGGAAGTCGTCCATCGCGGCGGCTCTGCGGGGCAAGGGTACTGCGTTGCGGCGCGCGGGTTTGGGCCCGCTGGGAGAGGTACACGCGAAACGGATGCCCGTTCCGAAGTGCCCGTTGGGGCGACGGGCGCGACGTGGCGGCCGCGCGGCCGGCCCCCGGGCACCATGAACGGTAACCACGCCCCCGCGGGTCGCCAACCCCCACGCCGCGAGCAGCCAGGCATCGCACCGGCGGCTGAAGCGGCGACAAGGGCGGCTGAAGCCGCGGCGCCGCGGCAACAAAGGCGGCTGAAGCCGCAGCAACAAAGGCGGCTGAAGTCGCAGCAACAACTACGGGAAGCCTCACAAACTGCGTGAGGCTTCAACAGCAACAGACGTCGCGCGCGTGGATCGGCCTTGAATCCAAAGTATTCACGCACTCACGCACTCACGCACTCACGCACTCACGCACTCACGCACTCACGCACTCACGCACTCACGCACCTGTTTCGCACTTCCGCATCGCGTCTGGTCCAGAACCCGCGTGCTCCCTATCTTCCGCGGCTCCGACCCGATACCAGGCCCGCTCCCGACCCGGATCCTGAATTGACCGGCAGCGCGATCCACACCCCCGCCCGCCCGGCGCCGCGGCCCACGCGCGCGCACCGTCCGCGCACCCGCACCACGGGAACACGCGCATGAGCGAAGGATTCCACCGCGCGGACGGCGTGCTGCAATGCGAGGCCGTGCCGCTTCCCGACCTGGTGGCGCGCTGGGGAACGCCGCTCTACGTCTACAGCCGCACCTCCATCCGCCAGCGCTTCCACGAGCTCGAATTGGCGCTGGCGCCGGTGCCGCACCTGATCGCCTACAGCGTGAAGGCCAACCCCAACCTGGCCATCCTGCGCACCCTGGCCGAGATGGGCGCCGGCGCCGACGTGGTGAGCGGCGGCGAGCTGCGCCGCGCCCGGCTGGCGGGGATCCCCGGCGAGCGCATCGTGTTCAGCGGGGTGGGGAAGACGATCAACGAGCTGGCGCTGGGGCTGAACGAAGACATATACGCCTTCAACGTGGAGTCCGAGGGCGAGCTGTGCGCGCTCAGCGACCTGGCGTGCACCATGGGGAAGAAGGCGCCGGTCGCCATCCGCATCAACCCCAACATCGACAGCCCCACGCCGCACCACTACACGCGCACCGGCCACGCGGCCACCAAGTTCGGCATCGCCGCCAAGCTGCCGGGGGTGCGGGTGCGCGGCATCGACGTGCACATCGGCTCGCAGATCCTGGACGTGACGCCGTTCGGGCTGGCGCTGGAGGCGGTGCTGGGGATGGTGCACGACCTGAAGCAGGAAGACATCCCCCTCGAGTTCCTGGACCTGGGCGGCGGGCTGGGGATCAGCTACCAGGACGAGCCGGCGGTGACCGCCCAGGCCTTCGCCGACGTGGTGATCCCGCAGGTGGCCGAAACGGGGCTCAAGCTGGTGATCGAGCCCGGCCGCTTCATCGTGGGCGAGGCCGGCGTGCTGCTCACCCGCGTGATCTACGTGAAGGAAGGCGGGGGGAAGCGTTTCGTGATCACCGACGCGGGGATGAACGACCTGATCCGCCCCAGCCACTACAGCGGCTGGCACGCCGTGGAGCCGGTGGAGAGCCACTACCGCGCGCACGGCATGGTCGACATCGTGGGCCCCATCTGCGAGACGGGCGACTTCCTGGCGCTGGACCGCGACATGGAGATCCCCAGGCCGGGCGAGCTGCTGGCCATCAAGACGGTGGGCGCGTACGGCTTCAGCATGGCCAGCCAGTACAACCAGCGCCCCCGCCCCGCCGAGGTGATGGTGGACGGCGACACCGCCACCCTGGCTCGTCGCCGGGAGACGTTCGACGACCTGGTGGCGGCGGAGGTTGATCTCTGATCTCGTCGACGGCCGGTTCACAGCGATCGGCCGGGCGGCTGACGGATGACATGGAGGAGGGTCTGCGGATGTGCGCGGACCCTCCTCCGTTTCTACGTCGGCATGCGAGCGATCGGCTCGTATCATCCGTTTCCCGCCTTTGTGAAACATGGCGTTGCACGCGGACGAATCATGCAGGGACGCTTGAATACCGTTGCACGGAGTTGATAATGGAGGTTCCGCCGTTGTCGGCCCAGGCGGGTCAACCGCGCTCTTGCGGCCTCACCCCAGCTTGCCCACCTTTGATGCGGCGCTTCCATCGCGTCGCTCTCCTGGTCGTGTCACTCCTCTTCCCGGAGGCACCCATGTCGCTGTCCGTCGAGCAGATCGAGGTCGCGTCGTTCGAGACCACCGCGTCGGACTCGCCGGTGGCGGTGCAGCCGTACACCGCGCCACAGCCCAACTGCTACTCCCCCTTCTGCATGCCCACCGCGCTGCCGGACCAGTGCCCCGAGACCGGCACCGCCGCCTGACCCCACCCACCCGGAGGACCCCGATGTCGAGCCTGAACCCCGACGCGCTCACCGTCACCTCGTTCGAAACCACCCCCGCGTCTGGCACGATCGAGCCGACCACGCAGGGTGACAACTGCATCTCGCCGCTGTGCATGACCGAAGACCGCGCGTGCACCACGCCCTGGTGCAAGGAAGCCGACACGGTCGCGGTGGCCGTCGCCGGCTGACGAGGTACGGAGGTACGGAGTCCCCCGGTGCCGTGCACTCCCGCGCGGCACATCGTCGACATTCCACGGAGCGACCGATGAAGCTGAATCTCGAAAACCTCGACATCACCTCGTTCGCCACCACAGAGGTGGCCACGGCCGTTCCCTCATTCCGCGCCACCGGCGAGGATTGCTGGTCGTTCCGTGTCTGCGTCCCCACGCAAAAACACGCGGAGTAACCGGCGTCTGCGGGGGGAGGCTTTGCGGGCGGACCGGGAGCTGCCTACGTTCAACGCATGATCGAACGCGAAACCGACGACGGCATCGTCACGCTGCGGCTGGCGCACGGGAAGGCCAACGCGCTGGACGTGGAGTTCCTGGAGGCGCTCACCCGCGAGCTGGCCGACGTGGCGGACGCGCGTGCGGTGATCGTCACCGCGAGCGGACCCATCTTCTCGGCGGGCGTGGACCTGTTCCGGCTGACGGAGGGCGGCGAGGCGTACGTGCGCCGCTTCTTTCCCCTGCTCACCGGGTTCATCCGGGCACTGATCGAGTTCCCGGCGCCGCTGGTGGTGGCGGCGAACGGCCATTCGATCGCCGGGGGCGGGGTGCTGATCATGGCGGGCGACTACCGGCTGCTGGCCGAGGGCAACGGCCGCGTGGGCGTGCCCGAGCTGGTGGTGGGCGTGCCGTTCCCGTCGGCGGCGCTGGAGCTGGTGCGCTTCGCCGTGCCGGCGAACCGCATCAACCCGCTGCTGTTCATGGGGCGCACCTATCCGCCGCCCGACGCGCTGGCGCACGGGCTGGTGGACGAGCTGGTGCGCGCCGACGCGCTGACGGATCGTGCTCGCGAGGTGGCCGAGCAGCTGGCCGGCATCTCGCCCGCCGCCTTCCGCCTCAGCAAGCGCATGCTCCGCGCGCCGATCCTGGAGCGCATCGACCGCTCGGCCGCGGACGACGAGGAGGCGCTGGCGCTGTGGCTGGCGCCCGAGACCCACGCCCGCATCCGCGAGTACCTGGCGAAGACGGTGCGGAAGTAGGGAGCGGCCCGCGTCGAGATCCCACGAAAAAGCAGAGCAGCGGAGAATGCGTCCGCTGCTCTGCTTTGTCTACGGTGATGATCTTCGACCGCTCGATCTAGGCCCCCGGCCGTTCGGGGAGCTGTTTCGACAGCAGCCAGGTGTAGATTCGCTCGTCTGCGTAGGCGAGGCGGGCGGAGCCCACGTGGTCCTGCCCCTGGTCTTCCCAGATGCGGGAGCCGTGCGGGGCCGCGCCGCCCGCGGGGTGCAGCCGGAGCGCGTCGATGAACGGCTCCTTCAGCCGCCGCGCGATCGCGCCGAACGAGAGCCACACGGGCACGCCGGGGTCCTGCCGCGGCACCCGCGTGGGGTCGACCGACCAGAGGGCCGCCCACGCGTCCGGCTGCGCCAGCCCCAGGTCCCACACTCCGTTCCCGCCGAAGCTGAAGCCGGTGAGATACGTGCGCCGCGGATCGCCGCCGTGCTCCGTGCTCACCTCGTCGACGATGCGCCGCACGTCCGCGGCGTGGCGGTGCCAGTGGTCGCCAGCCTGCGTGAGCTGCGGGGCCACGATGACGAAGTCGCGCACGACCGCCGGGTTCCCCGGCCGCAGCGGCCCGTGCAGCGTGAGCGCCTCGTGGATCTCCCTCGGCGCCGCCTCGTCGTAGCCGTGCAGGAAGCAGAGCACCGGGCGCGGCCCGGCGCCGCCGCCGTCCGGCAGCGACAGGAGGTAGCGCAGCGGCGCGGACTCGACCACGCGCGGCCCGGCCGTTTCGCTCATCGCGTCTCCCCGGGCAGATCCCGGCGGCGGGTGAGAATCCATCCGACCACCATCATCCCCGCGCCCGCGGCGAGCAGGAACGCGTAGTCGTACGCCGGCACGTGCACGGGCAGGTCGCGCACGTGGTGAAGCTGCAGCAGGTGATGGTCGATCACGCCCTCCACCAGGTTGAAGCCGCCCCACCCCAGCAGCAGGAGGCCCACGAACCACCGCGTGGGCGGCAGCCGCCCGGCCGCCTGCGCCGCCTTCCACAGCAGCGCCACGCCCACGGCCGTGACCACCCAGGTGGCGGCGTGGAACCAGCCGTCGGCGCGCATGTTGGTGCGCATCGCGTCCATCGAGTCCGGCGGGAGGCGCGCGGAGAGCATGTTGTGCCATTGCGCCAGCTGGTGCAGCGCGATGCCGTCCACGAACCCGCCCAGCCCCACCCCCAGCAGCACCCCCGCCCACCGCGCGCGCCGTACCCCGTCACCCTCCGTCATCACGCCTCGAAACGAAGTTGGGAGCGGTGATGCGCACCACCAATCGATGCGCATCGCCCGCTCCTCGCGACTTCCGTGCAAGACCGGAGCGGCGGCGGGCCCACCGCCGCTCCGGCCCGGCGTCAGAGCTGCCCGCGAATCTGCTGCGCCATCTGCAGGTGCATGGCCACCGCCGCGCGCTGCGTGGTGAGCAGCGCGCGCAGGTCGCTGCTGACGGGCTGCGCCAGCAGGCGGTCCATGCTGTCCAGCGTGTACTGGTGCATCTCGGCCTGGCGCGTGATGTACGCACGGTCGAAGGCGGCGCCGTTCAACTGCTGCAGCATCTGAAGGTCGCGCATGGCCGTTTCGGCCACGGGGCGGCTGACCGGGTTGGCCATCAGCACCGCGTTCAGGTCGCTCATCCCGGCCGGGGTCAGCACCATGGCCGAGGTGAACATCCCGCCCCCGCGCCCCCCGCGCGCCGACACGTTGGCGCCCGCCGACATCCCCTCGCCGCCCGCCATCATGCTGGTGCCGGCGCGCAGCCCCATCCCCATCCCGCCCAGGCGCTGCTCGCGCATGGCCAGCGCGTTGGAGTGGTCGGTCACCATCTGCTGCCCGTACTGGCGCACCGCCTGGTTCTGCGCCCGCTGCGACGCGAGCTGCCCCTGCTGGATCTCGCCCGCGTCCACCGCGCTCACGAACGAATGCGCGGTCATGTCTGCCTGCCCGGCTCCCGACATCGCCCCCATGCCGCTCATCCCCGGCGAGCACGCCGCCGCCAGCGGCACCAGCGCCGTTGCGGCCCACGCGGCCATCCCCCGTGCCTTCGTCATCGTCCTGCTCCCTCCTGCTGGTGATCGACTCCCGGCGAGAGGATTCCCCCATCCTCGCCGGCCGCTCCGAATCGGGAGGCCGGGGAGCAAGCAAACCCCGGGCACCGGATGCAGCAGCCCGTCGCATCCACCGCGGGGTGGGACGAAGTTGCTACAAATGTTGTTGGGAGGATCTTTCGGGCCGTAGCAGTTCAGAACCGGTATGAAGCCCTCCGTTCCCTCCGTTCTGCTCCGTTCCTCCGTGTGACCCGCAGTCCGGGATGCTTTCACCCGGCGCGGCATCCGTCCAGCGTTCGGAAGACGTCGGATCCGGCGCGGCGGAAGACGCCGGATCACGCCCCGATGCGGCGGTTGTGCGGGGGGACTGACCTTTTGGGCGCAAATGCGTTATATTTCCTGTGCTGAATCACGAGACGGCGGACTCAGCCGCGAGCCCGCCGTCTTCTTTTGTACGAGCCACGGACAGCGGCAGCCGCACCCAGAGAGGGCGGTTCTCCCGTGGTCCATGGGGAAACGAATGACGTTCGAAAATCTGAATCTGCACCCGTCGCTGATGAAGGCGGTGCAGGAGATGGGGTTCACGAAGCCCACGCCGATCCAGGAGCAGGCGATCCCGCCGGCGCTGGAAGGGCGTGACCTGCTGGCCTGCGCGATGACGGGGAGCGGCAAGACCGCCGCCTTCCTGCTGCCGATATTGAACCGGCTGATCGGCCTGCCGCGCGGCAAGACGCGCGTGCTGGTGCTGTCGCCCACGCGCGAGCTGGCGGCGCAGATCCACGAGCACTTCACGCAGCTCGCGAAGCACACGGAGCTGCGCGGCGCGTCGATCTTCGGCGGGGTGGGGATGGGGCCGCAGGAGCAGGCCTTCCGCCGCCGCGTGGACGTGCTGGTGGCCACGCCCGGCCGCCTGCTCGACCACCTGCAGTACCCCTACGCGTCGCTGGCCGACGTGGAGGTGCTGGTGCTCGACGAGGCCGACCGCATGCTCGACATGGGGTTCCTCCCCGACATCCGCCGCGTGCTGAAGCACGTGCCGGCCAAGCGCCAGACGCTGTTCTTCAGCGCCACCATGCCCGCGCCGATCGTGAAGCTCAGCCAGGAGATGCTGAGCGCGCCCGCGGCCATCAACCTCGAGCGCAAGTCGGCTCCGGCCACGGGGATCACGCAGGCCGCCTTCCCCGTGAAGGACGACCTGAAGCCCGCGCTGTTCCTGGAGATGCTGCGCCGCAAGGAAGTGAGCGAGGCGATCGTCTTCTGCCGCACCAAGCACCGCGCCAACCGGCTGTTCGAGGTGCTGGAGCAGGCGGGGATCCAGGTGGCGCGCATCCACGGCAACCGCAGCCAGAGCGCGCGCACCGACGCGCTGGAAGGCTTCAAGGCCGGCCGCTACCGCGTCCTCGTGGCCACCGACATCGTGGCCCGCGGCATCGACGTGGAAGCGCTGGAGCACGTGGTGAACTTCGACGTGCCGCACGTGCCGGAGGACTACATCCACCGCGTGGGCCGCACGGCGCGCGCCGAGGCCACGGGCGAGGCGTACACGCTGGTGTCGCCCGAAGAGGAGAAGGACTTCCGCGACATCGAGCGCGCGGTGGGCAAGCCGATCCAGCGCCGCACGGTGCAGGGCTTCGACTACAACGCCCGCGCCGCGGAGCGCTTCGAGGTGCCGATCGGCGAGCGGATCAAGGAGATCCGCGCGCGCAAGGCGGCCGACCGCGAGCGCGCGCGCCAGAAGGCTGAGGCCCGCACCCAGCGCGAGGCCGACGAGGCCGCGCGCCGTGGCGGCGGCAGGCCCCAGCAGCCGGCCGGCACCGGCCGCGGTGACGGCGGGCGCCCGGCCCAGCCCAACAACGGCCCCCGGCGCGAGCCGGCGATGGCGGGCGTGGGTGGCGGCGGCAACGGCGGGGGTGGCAACGGCGGTGGCGGCAGTCGCCGCCGTCGTGGCGGCCGCGGCCGCAGCGGCGGGGGCGCACCCCGCCAGGGCTGACGGA